>CADBBB010000016.1:0-1334 GCA_902792795.1 uncultured Spirochaetaceae bacterium
CGCTGGTGAATTGCCCGGTGATTTTTACGCTTTTGTTTTCGTAGTCGCCGGGCGAGACCATCATGTCAAAGACGACGGCCGTTGCCATGTTGTAGTTCATTTTTGAAAAGTCATAGTCAAACTTTTCGGAGAAGGCGGAACTTAAGGCCAACGAAAAAAGGGCGGCGGCCAGCGCCGCCCGCAAGGCAAAGAATTTTTTCATCGCGCTTTTATTATACAGTTTTCGCGCTTTACTTCAATGCCTTCTTAAGAACTTCAAGATTGCTTTTCATCGCCGAAAGGTATGTGCGGCCGCTCTTGATGTCCTTTTGCGTGATTGACTGTAGCGAATCCATTTCCAAAACCGCCTGGCTCTTTGCCTTGGTGTTGGACACGATTGTCTTGGCGATTTTTTTGTCGCTCTTTTCTATGGTGAGAACGGCGGCTAGGCCAAGCTCGTCAACTTTCTTTGCAAGGAAGATCACTGTTTCAAAAGACGCCTCGGTCTCCGCGCTGCAGCCTACAAAGGCCGCGTAATACTTAAGATTGTAGTCGTCGGCCAAATAACGGAAGGGGAAGCGGTCGCCGAACAAAATTGTTTTTTTGCCGGTCGCCGCGACAGCCGCTTTGTACTGCGCGTCAAGGTCGGTCAATGCTTTTGCGTAAGAGGCGGCGTTAGCCTTGTAGGCGGCGGCGTTGGCAGAATCAAGCGCGGCGATTTTTTGCGCGAGCGTTTGGACAAGCGCGGCGGCGTTCCTTAAAGAAAGCCAAACGTGCTCGTCGTATTCAACTTCGTCGTGGTGGTGATGGTGGCCTTCGTGGTCGTGGTCGTGGTCGGCGTGTTCATGCTCATGCTCGTCTTCTTCCTCTTCTTCCTCGGCCTGCATTCCTTCCACGATTTCCTCTTCCTTGACTTTGTCGCCAAGCGCTTCCATCATGTTGACGACGAGCATGTTCTTGTTCTTGGCCTCGGCGACGGCTTTTTCAACCCATTCGTCGCTTTCGCCGCCTACAAACACCAGCATGTCGCAAACGGAAATTTTCGCGATGTCCTTGATTGAGGCTTGGTAGCTGTGCAAGTCCGTTCCGTTGTTCTGGAGAAGCGTGACGTTAAAGCTTGCGGCCTTGTCGCCGAGAATGTGCATCACCCAATCGTATTCGGGGTAAGTCACACAAACGATGGATTTTTTGGAAGCGGCGAAGGCGTATGAAAAAAGCGCGACGGCCGCGGCAAAAATAATTGTCTTGATTGTCTTGTTCATTTTATACCTCTATTGAATTTCTTTGTTTAATATTTCCGCGATGGGCGCGGCTTGGATGTTTGCGCTTGCCTAAACGTTGAGCCTGATTTTTTG
>CADBBB010000016.1:1404-26618 GCA_902792795.1 uncultured Spirochaetaceae bacterium
CGTCGCCGTGGCATTCGTGGAAGCGTTCCGCGGCGGAATAAAGAATCGAGCAAAGCGCCATCGCCAAAAGCGCGGCGGCCAGGAAAAGCGCGCCCTTGTTTAATTTTCGTTCCTGCATTTTTGGCACAGTCCGTTTAGCGATGAAAGATTCAGGTTTATCTGAAGTCCCAAGTCGTCCGAAAGCGACTTTAAATAGCGCTCCGTTTTTTTGTCGGAAAGATGAATTACCGAGCCGCACTTGCTGCATTGAAAGTGAATGTGCTCCGCGCAGTGGTTTTCTTCTTCCGCCGTCTGGTAGACAAAGCCGTCGGAAACCATCGACTTGCGTTTTGCCAGTTTTCCGCTTTCGGTCATTTTGTCCAAGTTGCGGTACACGGTGGTTTTGTTTACGTCCACTCCGTTTTTTTTGAGGAAGGCTGACAGTTCCGCCGCGGTAAAGCCGTGGTCCATTTTTGTCTGGATGAACTGGGCTATCAAATCGCTTGTCTTGGTGTGGTATGACTTTTGCAACATAGTTGCATTTTATAAAGGAATTTTACTTTTTTGTCAAGAGCTTCGCTCTTGTTGCCCTAGTCTGACATGTCGACGTCCAGATTGACTTTTACGCTGTAGCCTGGAAAGGCGGCCATTACTTCTTGCAGGATTGAAGCGCATTCGGCTTCGCGGTCTTTTGACTCGAACGAAATCACGACGTCAAATTTGATTATCTTTTTTTCTTTGTCCAAGTAAAAGCCGTGCATTTGCAAAACGTCTTTGCGGCCTTCCAAAATGGCGATAACTTTTTCCTTGGCTTCCACCGCAACCGGATCGCTTGTGTTGCGCGAATAAATTCCTACTGCTGTCAAAATGACGCGGGTTTCTTTGTAGACTGCCAAAGCTATTTTGTTTGAAAGCTCGTCAATTTCGCGCGCGGTCAAAGTGTCGTCCACCTCTACATGGACGGAACCTTGCAGGCGGTTTGGGCCGTAGTCGTTTAGGAACAAGTCGTAGGCGCCGTACACGCCCGGCATTTTGCAAATGGTTTCCTTTACAGCGATGGCGATTTCGCGGGGAACGCGAGCGCCCAAAATGTCGTTGAGCGTGTCGCCCAGCATATCCACGGCGCTTTTTATGATAAAGATTGAAAGCAAAACTCCGACGTAAGCTTCCAGCGAAACGCCAAAAAATTTCATCGCCAAAACGCTGGCCAAAACGGACGTGGACAAAAGGGCGTCGTTTCTTGCGTCGTCGCCGGAAGCCTCAAGCGCCTTGCTTTTGACTTTTTTTCCGACCGCTTTTACATAAAAGCCCAAAAGAATTTTAACGACAATCGCCGCCGCAAGAATCACAATCGCCGCGTTTGTATAGCTGGGCTTTTGCGGATGAATTATTTTTTCAATGGATTCTTTTAACGCCGTGATTCCCGCGTAAAGGACGATGGCGCTTATAACGCTCGCGCTTATGTATTCAATTCGTCCGTGCCCATAAGGATGCTTTTTGTCAGGTTTTTTGGCGGAAAGTTTTATTCCGATTATAGTTATGATGGAAGAGAGCGCGTCCGACAGGTTGTTGACCGCGTCAAGAATTATCGAGATTGAAGCGGATGAAAAGCCGACCAACGCCTTGAACGATGCCAGCGCGATGTTTGCCAAAATGCTTATGATTGACGTTCGCGCTATTTTTTTTTGGCGCGAAACGTTTTCTGCCGCTGGATTCATAGCCTCTCCTATTCAACTCTGGCGCGGTTTTTGCCCGCTCCCTTGGCTTCTTTTAGGGCGCTGTCGGCGCGTTCCACAGCTTTGGCGCAAGACTTGTCGTTTTCATAAAAGAAAGAAAAGCCCAAGGAGACTGTGGCTTGGATGGTCTTGTCTTTGTATTGAATTTTTCTGGAAGAAATCGCGTCCAACACTTTTTGCGCGTAGCGCCAGCAGTCGTCCTTTTTCATTCCTTCAAAAATTCCGGCAAACTTGTCGCCGCCCCAACGAATCAAGAAGTCGCTTGAGCGGCTTTGCTCGTAAAAGATTCCCGCGATTTGCGCCAGAACAAAGTCGCCGGCCTCGCGGCCATACGCGTCGTTTATTGTCTTGAAGTTGTCCACGTCCATCATCATTATGGCCGGGCTTTTGTTTGTCAGTTTGAATTTTGTGAACTCAATCTTGAGCTGGCGTTCGCCAAAAGTTTTTGTGTTGGTGTCCGTTAGCGCGTCGCGGTCGTCTTGTTCGTTGTTTGGGCGCAAGGCCGTGTGTTCAGAGTGAATTTTGGAAGCGAGCAAGAAAATCAAAATCAAGTCCAGCAAGATTATAAGGGGAATGGCGATTTTTGTGACGGACTTTCCGCGAAACTTGGAGATGGTTTCAACATAGTCGTAGATGTCGTCGTAGTAGCTTCCCATGCACACAATCCAATTGTAGGGCTTGTAGAGCTTTGAGTAAGTGATTTTGCGGGCAAAGTCGTCGGAACCCTTTTTCTTAAAGTAGTATGTGTTGAAGCATTCGCCGCTCGTGTTTATTTCTTCAAGCTCGCGTTCGTAGGGATAGTCGCCCACCGCGTCCTGCATGTCGGTGGAAAGCAGCATGCCTTCCGACGAGCGGGGATTGGGGTGGACCAAGCGCACGGCGTAATCTTTTCCGCCCTTGTAATTTTTAACTTCGTTTATCCAATAGTAAGTTTCCTCGACAAAGCGCGAGTTGTGAATTCTTGAGCTTACGATTGAAAGGATCGAGTTGTAAAGGCGCTCTTGCGTGATTCCAAAATATAGCTTTGCAAAGGGAAGCTCAATCTCGCGCCAAGAGCAGAAGATTTCGTCAAGCGAGCGGTTGGTTCTGTCCCATGCGGGCGGAAAATTTTGTGATTCCACTATGTCGTCGTCCAAGCCCGAAAGCAAGACGTAGCCCCACATTTCGCGCGGGTCTTGCGAGGTGAAAACTTTTTTTAGCGCCCATTGCGCCGCTTGCAGGCTTTGCGCGGAATGCAGGTAGTCGCGCAAAAGGTTTTCGCGCTCGGAAACGGAAAGGTCAAAATTTTCTATGGCTTCCGAACGCTCTCGGGTGAACTCGTTGACAAAATTGGTCACTGAGTCTTTCAAGAAATTCATCTTGAACTGGACGGCGATTTCCTTTGCCTGGTTGAGCGCGTTTTTTTCTTGAACGATAAAGAGGACAAGGAAAAGGTTCAAAATCAAAAGCGATAAAAGTTGACAAAAATACTTCTTTAACACAATGAAATAATAGTAGCATTATTTTATGGAATAATCAAGAAATTTTTTGCAAAAGGCGCGTCCAGAAGGCGTCACTGGCCTAAAAACATGGCGCCCTGAATTGCTTATTGACTAAAAATGGCGGCGGCGGCGTTTTGGCCGTCCATCGCGCTGGACACGATTCCGCCCGACCAGCCGCTTCCTTCTCCAGCTGGATAGAGGTTGGCCAGCGCCGAGCATTCAAAGGTCTCCTTGTCGCGCAAGATTCTGACCGGCGTGGAAGTGCGCGTTTCGCTTGCGATTAGGATTGCGTCAGGGCTGATGAAGCCGCGCATGTTTTTGTCAAAGGCCTTGAAGCCTTCCTTAAGGCGGCGCGCGACAAAGGGCGGAAGCCATTGGTCAAGGCGGCTTGGAACCAACCCCGGCGTGTAGCTTGAACGGGGAAGCGACGCGCTTGGCTGGCCCGCCAAAAAGTCAACGAGCCTCTGGGCAGGCGCCGCGTTGGGATTGGATTCAATGCCAAGACTCGCGCCGCCGTGAAGCCATGTCTCATGCTCCAGCCACGTCCTAAAGCGCAAGCCCGCGAGGGAATCGTTTGCAAGACCAAAATCCGCGCCGCCTCCCGCTTGCCGCGCGATTTCTTCTATGTCTTCCGGCCGCGTTTCAACGACGATGGCCGCGTTGGACCAAGCGGAGTTGCGCTCGGCGGCGCTCATTCCGTTGACCACAATTTCTTGGGGGCCGGTCGCCGACGGAACCACAAAGCCGCCGGGGCACATGCAAAACGAGTAAACGCCGCGTCCGTCAACTTGCGCGGTGAGTCGGTATTCGGCGGCGCCCAGGCCGGCGGCCTCCCGCTTTCCGTGGAATTGAATTTTGTCTATCAACTCGCGGGGGTGCTCCACGCGGACGCCGACCGCGAAAGTTTTTGCTTGCAAGGCTTGGGGCGCGATTTTTGCCAGCGTCTCGTAAATGTCGGAGGCGGAATGTCCAGTAGCCAAAATCACGGCGTCGGCAAGGAATCGTTTTTGAGCTCCGTCCGCCGTCCGCGCCACAACGCCGCGAACTGTCGCAAGGCCGCGCGCGTTCGCAAGGCCAGAAGCGGGGGCGCCGCCTCCTTCGCTTTTGGGCTTTCCTTCGTTCGCTCCTTCAATTATAAAATCCATGACGCGGCTTTCAAAGTGGAACTCTCCGCCCAGCTCCAAAATTTTTTGCCGCATCGCGCCGATGATTTGCGGGAGCTTGTTGGTTCCGATGTGGGGATGCGCGTCCGTCAAAATTTTTGGGTCTGCGCCAAAGTGGACAAAGGTTTGCAAAACCTCGCCGATGTTTCCGCGCTTGTCGCTGCGCGTGTAGAGCTTTCCGTCGCTAAAAGTTCCGGCCCCTCCTTCGCCAAAACAGTAATTGCTGTCCGCGTCAACGATTCCCTTTACGCTTATGGCCGCGATGTCTCGCTTGCGCTCGCCGGCGGGTTTTCCGCGCTCGATGATGATCGGCTTGACGCCGCGCTCCAAAAGTTTTAGCGCCGCAAAAAGTCCGGCGGGGCCGCTTCCGACTATAACGACTTTCTTTGAGCCGTCCGCCTTGCGCCACGAAAATTCTTTTTGGGCTTGGCCGGGTTTTTCGCCGACATACGCCTTGTAGCGCAGGCAAAACTTTAATTGTCCGCGCCTTGCGTCTATCGATTTTTTTACAAAAACAAATTCCACCGGTTCTTTTCCGGAATATTTTAGTCTTAAGGCTTGTTCCAGTTTATTAAAAATAAATTTTTGGTCGCGCTCAAATTCCGGCTTAATCACTATACTTAAATCAAAGGTCATGATATAATTATAGCGCAAACAGGAGGCTTTAACAAATGGAAAGCAAAAATATTTTTCCCGCAATTTTGACCGCGCTCGCGTTGGTTGTTTCCGCCGCGATACTTTCGCTTGGATTTAAGACAATCGCCAAGCCCGACAGAACGGTAAGCGTGCGCGGCTTGGCCGAGCGCGAAGTTGACGCGGACTTGGCCGTGTGGCCCTTGACCTACAAGTTTGGCGCCGACTCTATGGAGATAATCAAGTCCGAGCTGAACGTCCGAACCGCCGCCGTCTTGGAATACCTAAAGGGCTTTGGCCTTGACCAAAACGACTGGACTGTGCAGGCTCCGGAAATCACCGACAACACGCTCAACCCTTACATCGACCGAAAAACTTTTGACTACTTCGCGCAAGGAAAAATTTTGGTGCGCTCGTCAAAGGTTCAGCAAGTCAAAGAAGCGCAAGGATCTTCGCTCGCGTTGCTTGAAAAGGGAATCGCGGTTGGCCAGGACTACGGCCAGACGGTTACTTACGAATTTACAAAGCTGAACGACGTGAAGCCCCAGATGATCGCCGAAGCCACCGCCAGCGCGCGCGCCGCCGCCGAGCAGTTCGCGCATGACTCAGGCAGCAAGGTTGGCAAAATCAAGAGCGCCACGCAGGGACTCTTTACGATTGAAGCGGCCGCCGCCGGCTTGGAAGAAAAGAAAGCCGTGCGCGTCGTGACAACCGTCGTTTATTTGTTGAAGGATTAAAGGAAAAAAAATTGCCGCGATGGGCGCGGCGATGACAGGTTTAGCCGCCGGCTTTCGCAAGCCTAAAAATGGGCGCGAATGCCGCGGCTAATTTTTTTTAAAACTTAATTACTTTTGGCGCGGCTGTAAAACTGGCGAACGTCGCCGTCGCGTCCTTAAAGTAAAGGACTTGCGTGTTGCCGTCGTTTTCGTCGTACATTCTGCGAAGGTCCGGGTAGTTGTCGAGCATATGCTTTTTTGCTTCCACCCGGTCATCGTTGACAAGCTGGCCCGCCACGCGAAGCCACGTTCCCGCCACTCCGTCAAAGCAAGAAAGCTCCGCCTTGGGATTGGCCGCAAGCTGCTTTGAAACATCCTTGGACTTTCCAGTCTGAATGTAAAGCTTTCCGTCGAACAAGTCGATCGTTCCAAAGGGCCTCACGCGAGGCTGGTCCCCGTCCACTGTGGCAAGGTAATACACCCCGCATTTTTTAATGAAGTCGTAGATTTCGTTCATGGAAATATTTTAGCGCAAGAGGGGAGCCGTGGGCAAGGGAGATGGGCGTTGCCGTCGCGCGCGCCGGCCGGGCTGCTCCAGGTTCCGCTTTCGCTCCATTGCTCCACTGCGTTTCGCAACGCTGCGCGCCTTGCGCATCCCTAACGCGAGGGAGGGGTGGATAAACTATGATTTGAAAAAATCTTCTAATATATCTTTTAAAAAATTATATCGTCTAGCGTAGCTGTTATCCACATGGATCAAGTCAAAACCGTGATTTTTGCAAATTTGCTTTTTCTTTTCATCACGAGCGATAACTTTCGCATTGTTTTTGTGCTCCGGGCCGTCTAATTCTATTGCCAAAATCGGCTCTTCTTTTCCGCGAAAACCTTTTTTATAGATTACAAAATCAAGACTACCTTTGTAGAAAAAATCGCAGTCATTTTTATCTTTGTCAAATAAATGTGAAATTTGAACTTCCCGCTTTACAGTGTATTTGACATTCTCGTTTAATAATACAGAGAGAGCGTGGTTTAAGGTTGTCAAAAAAACGCTCTCAGTTTCGGAACTGTATGGCTTTATCCCTAATGCTCTTGATGAATTTTCTCTTGACGACACTTTACACTCACCATTTGTTTGGACATAATTGAATAATTCATACAAATCATCTTGCTCATCTTTTTTGTGCAAGCGTTCTATTTGTTTTTTGCTTGTTAGCATAACAAATCTGTCTTTTGCGCGAGAAACCGCGACATTTAACAGCTCTTTATTGTTTTTTAACCAATCGTAAGTTTTTGGATGGGTGTTTTCCGTTAATCCAAGAGAAAATAGAATGTCGTCTTTTTCATCTCCTTGAAAAGCATGGACTGTTCCGCAGCTTGCGTTGTGTTCCAATCCGTTCTCTTTGAGTTTATAGTCTATCAAATCTTTTTGGTTTTTAAATGGAGTTATGATTCCTATTTTTCTTTCTTTGTGCTTAATTACGTAATTAATAATTTTATCTACTTCTTGCGGAGCGGTGTTTTTTATGTTTGAATAGTTGTTCTCTATATCACATAAAACCAGTGGTTTGTCATACAAGACTTTTGATTTTATATTTAACTGATTGTTGTAGTATTTTTTATTGCTGAAATTTATTATTTCCTTTGCGCATCTATAGTGGTTATGAAGAAGCGTTTCCTGACTTATGGCATCGCTTGCAAGATAAGATTTGTAAATTGAATTTTTAATATAATCGTAATTTTCACTTACATTGTATTTTGATTTTAGTTCTTCATTAATATTCTTGTCCAATGTTATTACAGGATTAAGCTGCTGTGGGTCGCCAACAAGCATTAAGTTTTTACCTCTGATTATTGGAATTAGAGAAACAGCGGTGTTGCATTGGCTCGCTTCATCTATAATTGTCATATCAAAGTATGTTTTTGGAGAGCCAATTTTTTGGGAAGATATGCAAGTTGCGCAAAACACAGGAAAAACTTTTTTTATTTTTTCTACATTTTCAGGATTCGAAAAATATTTGTTAAAAGATGCAGCCTGTTTATCAATGTCTTGGATGTCAAGGATTTCTATAAACTCTTTGTATTCATCATTGAAAAGATTCTTTAAGAATTTGACTGATGTGAAATTTAAGAATTGCATTAATTTGTCGTGGTCAAAATCAACAAGTGAAAGTGCGTCTTCATCAGTAATTTTCCCAATTTCAAAGATTTGTTTCTTAATCTCAGATGCTTGCTGCCCTTCAAGGTTTAATCGAAGGTTCATGTTTTCATTTTTTGAAAGCATTGATTCTATAAGTTCTTGACGCTCTCTTAAGTCTATTTGTTTTTCGTGTTTTTGCAACAGTTCAGTAAGTTTCTTAGTTCGCTCTATTTGTGTTTGTTTGTTTTGTTGCAAGACGTTATCATATACACTTAATTCCTTTGCTTGTTTTAATATACTTTTTATATATTTACAGGTTTTAG
Organism: uncultured Spirochaetaceae bacterium; assembly: GCA_902792795.1. GTDB lineage: Bacteria > Spirochaetota > Spirochaetia > Treponematales > Treponemataceae > Treponema_D. Next base: position 9,573 of record CADBBB010000016.1, read on the forward strand.
CGATGCGATCCTCATTCTTGCTTCCGATTCTTAAAATGGGGAAAGGAATTGTATAATTTTTGTATTTTAATGATGTAAGTTTTTCAAAGACACCATCGATGGGGTGGTTGTTGTAAGAAGAAAAAAGTACTGTTTTTGAGTTGAAGAACGCTGTGATTATTGTGTTGATTATTGTTGTTGTTTTGCCAGTTCCCGGCGGTCCTTGAATGTAGGCGACTGGGTAATTCATTGCGTTGTGAATTGCCAACAATTGATCAAGGTTGACATTCTTATCGACAAGCGCGATTGGAAGAATTTCATCATTTGACTTGATCGATCGAAGTTCTCCAAAGAAAGCCTGAATCGGCACTGTCACAGCATTTTTAGAGTACATTTCTGTGATGGCTTCATATTCTTTTTCAAGATTTGCATTAATGTCACGCTGAATGCAAAGGAAATACGGCATGTCATCTACGCAATAATCTTTGCGATTCTTGATGTTTTCCGTGATTATGTCCTTTATGGTTTCTGCGTTTTTTTCAAAGTCGTCAAGTAGCGGAATGTCGTCATTGTCAAGAAAATTTAATATGCTAAGTTTTGTTCGTTTTTCTTGCAATTCGTCAACACAAAATTCTGAGCAAATTTTGATTTTATTTCCCGCAAGTAATGTTTTTGCTTCTACATCAAGCCTGACTTCACGATATGCCAACACATAAAGTCCATTGTTTTTGTTTGTGTGTATGCTTAGAACATTCAAGGCAATTTGCAATATATTTGATTTATTTTTGTCTTTGTTTGATTCGGCCCGTTTTTTAAAACTGTTTACCATGTGCTTGAATTGTTCATCATCCAATTTGTACATTCTGTTGGTAATTTTTGAAGAATCTAGTTTGTTTACAAGTTCATATTGTGTGTTTAGCTTGGGGAGGTCTGATAGTTTGTTGCAGTCTGAAAGATAGTTGAGCGTTTTTAAATTTGTAATATTTGAGAATAGAGGGCTGTATTTTTGAGGAAACGCTTCTATGTCTTCTGTTAGCTCTGTATTTGTTTTGTAATATGTTCCATCCATTATTTGGGAGGAAATAATTTTTTCAATGTAAATCGTTAGGTCCTTTGTTGTGAATTCCCCAAGATGAAGTCCTGTTACGGATAAAGATTTATATTCAAGGTTTATGTTGTGGATTGCAATCCAATATTTTTTTCGCGTAGAGTCTTTACTTTCATATTCGATATATAGCCATTTTCCTTCATGTATCGATTGGAATATGTCTTTGCAGATGGAGTTCATTTGTTCAAAGGTTCCTTAAACTACTTATTATTTATCACCAACGCACCAATTACACCGGGAACCCAGCCGCAGCAAGTGAGCATAGTGACGATGACGATTGAGCCGCAGCCCTTGTCCAGCACCGCAAGCGGAGGAAAAATTATGCACAGTAAAACGCGACCAAAGCTCATAAGAAACTCCCGAAGTGTTTTTGTTCACTATTTTTGATATGGAAAAATGTAGAACTGATATAAAGAATACGATTTACTGCTTTCATAAGATTACGCCTTATGTGTTCATTTATTATAGCATGTTTTTATAAAAAAACATAGACTTATCTTCGTAAAAGTATTTGAGACATATAGGCGTTTTTGACCGCTTCGCGCAGCCTAAAGCCAAAATGTGATTTGTTGTATTTTTCCGCTTCTTTTGGGAACATAACCATGCTTTGATTTGCAATAATGTTGGCTGTATCTCTGGTTTTTTTGTTAACTACAATGGGCATGATTATTCCACATTTTATGTATTCTTTGCTTTCGGAAAAACAAAAAACACACTGTTCGCAGAAATTTCTTGTAACATAATTCTTTGCATATGGACACGGAATTACGCACCCTCGCCTCATGGGAATTTTTATTCCGAATCTGGAAAGCGAGTCTTTTCTTTCTGAAATCATTCTTTCATCATCATTGTAAAGAATTTTTATATTTCGCGGATTGAATACGGCGTTTTTGACATCTTCTTTAGATTCAAATGTCATTTCTGATAAGTCTATTTCTACTGCTGAAATTTGATGTGCGGCGATTTTATGTTGCTTTTCTTCATCGGTTTCGTGGGTGACTAAAATTTCAACAATAAATGGTCGGCTCTCGCAGGTTGCATATATATCAGGCCTTATGTCTTCCATATATTTTTCTAGCTCTATAGAGTCCGCTTCATGAAATACTATGGTATTGTTTTTCGGGATGGGTATTCTACTTTCTTCCGCAATTACTTTCTTTGCCAGTAAATGCAAGGCTGTTTGACTGCATTTTGGACTGTCGTTTCCGTTTGCGTGGGCAAAGTGATGATGTTTTATTTTTCCATTGTTTTTTGCGATTAATTCTCCGCCGCAGTCTGCGCAATGGCAATTGCATTTTGCTCCGTTTGGAACGTCATCAATGTATACGGAGTTTCCCTCAGCGTTTATGGCTAATAACATATATTGCTTTTTCATTTAATTTTCCTCCCTTCATCACTCATAATCGTCAACATAGCCTTGATCCATATCCCAATCAAAAGGAACATGGCCATTGTCGTATTCTTCTGAACTCAACTCACCGTTTTTGCCAACTTTCATTAAGTCTAAAATGTTTCCGTCGCAATGAGGGTAGTTCTTGCAAACGATTTCGTCAAAATCGTCTTCTGAACGATATTCTGCTTTCAATCTTATTGCTTTTACTTCCTTAAAGTGATAGCGCTTGCCGCAGTGAAGGCATTCAACTGTGTCTTCTAGGTTGTAGCCTAATCCTTTTTCCTGATGGTCTTTGATTGCCGCTAGTTTTTCCTGCTCGTTTAGTTCAATATAAACATCTTTGTAGTTGTATTTTTCATCTTCTGTCAAATCCGTAGGCGGCATGCTGTGTTTTTGTTCCAAATCAAATCTGTATGGTATGAAATCGCTACGATGTTTGTCAGCGCTTAGAAACACTTGTTTGAAGATTTCAAGCTTTTCTTTGGAGTTGAATTTGCAATTGTTCATTGATTCTGCATTTGCAAGATATGCGCTCCATTCTTCGGCGCTGATTTTATGGGCGTTGTCGAATAAAAGATGAGCAAGTTCCAATTCGTCTGGTTTTGCGTTTTGCAACTCATTCCACTTAATGAAGCCAGCCAGTTGAGCGATGATATGCTGGGCATTCATTAACGTAAATTTAAAACCCTTTTTATTGTCGGGAAGGTTAAAGTCTAAAAGTATTCTGCCAATGTCAAAATATTTTGGCTGATAATCGTAAAATTCTTCAGTTTCGTTGAAGATACGGGTTTTGTAATCTCTTAAGAGATTCTTTGACTGGAGTTTAAAATACTCGACGTGTTCCATAACATTTCCTCCTTATGGATTGTTCAAGAGTTTTGTCTGTTTTTTTGACCCATATCCTTTGCGACAAAATTCCTGACACAAGGATTAATGTTATTTTGTTAGTGGCTGATAAAATCTTTGCATGGGCTGCTAGCGTTACCACAATCGCTAATCTAAATATAATCATAAACCTCATTTTTGTCAAGAAAAAATCAAATTATGCGCTGTGTGGAAATAATACCAAAACTTTTCCTTGACAAACCATATAAATGTATGTATAATAATAATTGTCTATGAGACGCGCGCCGCTTTAGGCATGGCGGGCGTTGAGACGCAAAAGCAGGTTGGTTCGCCTTGCCCTAAATAGGAGAAATCCGAAAAGAAATGAACCACAATGCGCCCCTATTACGGGGCGTTTTTTTTACGGAGCGAGTGTGCCGGGGCTATTTGAAACGATAGGCTTTGCCAATCAAAAATAAAGGCATTCAAAATCATAAAGCCTAATGGCGACATTTATTTTGAAGACAAGTTTTAATTTCCGTTGTCACCTACGATTTTATATTTGATTCAAGCCTCCTTTTCGCGCTATACTTCCCCTATGGACTACAGCCACATATTTTCTTCCGCAAAGCCGCTAAGAGAAAAGTTCGCGGCGTTTGGATTTAAAAAGCGCGGAGACTCTTTGGTTTGCAAAAAGGAGCTTGCGGGCGGAGACTTTTACGCGACGCTTACGATTTGCGGGGAGACTTTGACGGCGCAAGTTTACGACAGCGCGACGGACGAACTTTATGCGCCTTTTGACATGTGGAACGCGCGCGGCGCTTTTGTGGCCGCCGTCAGGGATGAGGTTCAAAAAATTGTGGACGACTTTCGCGCGCGCTGCTTTGAGTCAACGGACATTCACAAAAAATACGTCGCCTTTGTCGAGCGCGAATTTAATTGCAAGGCGGAATTTCCGTGGGCGGAACAAGCTTCCGCCGCCAGCAAGCGATATTCGGACGCGGCGGTTTTCCGCTGTCCAAACCAAAAATGGTTCGCGCTTGTGATGGAAATCTCCTACAAGAATCTTGGACTTGCGAGCGGCGAAAAAGTTTTTACGGTGAACCTAAAGTCCGACCCGGAGCGCGTCGCGGATCTTGTGGATAAGAAAACAATTTTTCCCGCCTACCATATGAACAAAAAGCATTGGATAACGGTTTTGCTTACAAGCGCGACGGACTTTGAGCTTTTGCGCTCGCTTACGGAACAGAGCCGCGCTTTGGTGATGAAACAAGGCCGCCGCGCTTCTTAGGCTTGCAAAAGATTTTTGTAGCGCGCTTCTTAGGCTTGCGAACGATTTGCGCCGCGCGCGTTTCGGTCTTGCAAACGATTCCCGCTTACTCCCCAATCGGCTCAACGCCGGGCGCGTCGAACTCGCCGGCCGCCGCGCCGACTAGCGCTTCCAGCGTGTAGGGCGAATACGAATAACCCAACAAAATTGTGTCGGCCCAGTCAAAGCCTTGAACCAATACCGGGGACATAATCGCAAAAATCACAATCTTTTTTCCGCGCGCGGCGAGGGGTTTGAGGCTTTTTGCTGCGTTCGCGCTGTTTTGGTCGGCCACGCAAATTATGATTGTGTCATAGCCTTGCGCTGTCTGCGGAATGTTGTCCGCCGCCCATTGCGTTTCGTTGGGGCCCATCGAATAGTTGAATCTAAATTCCCCGCTTGAAGGCCAGCGCTCTTTTCCCGCCTTAAAGAATTGCGGCTCGCTTCCGCACAGCAAAACTTTTCCTGCGCGCTCCCTTGTAAACGGAAGCGATTTTGCGCGCGCCGCTGTAATCGAACGGCAGGCTTGGTCCAAGAAAAATTTTTGTCCGTCCTTGTCGGGAATGAATTGGTCGATTGTGTTTTCGTTGGGGTAGAGGGGCGCGGGCTTTGTGTTCTTGTAATATTTTAGCTTTGAAAGAATCACGCGGCGCGCGGCGGCCTTAACCTTTTCGCGAAAGTTGGAGTCGCGTTTCATCAGCGCGATTGTTCCGGTCCAAAGCGGCTCGTCCAATTGCGCGGTGGTGGAAGAAATCACGATGTCGTTTCCCGCTTCCACCGCCATTCTAAAGGCGCGCGAAACCGAGCCCGCGTACATCGTGGCTCCGTTCATCATCATGTCGTCCGTTATGATTAGGCCCTTGTAGCCCAGCTTGTTCCGCAAAATTTCCGTCAAAAAATATTCGCTCAAAGAGGCGGGCTCTCCGTTTGGTCTCAGTTGTGGAAAGCTAAGGTGACCGCTCATTATCGCGGGAACGTCGTTTTTAATTAGGTATTTAAACGGAACAAGCTCGCGCTCTTCGAATGTTTTTTGGTCTATGTTGATGCTTGGCAAATATATGTGCGAGTCGTTTTGCGTGTCGCCGTGGCCGGGAAAATGCTTGGCCGTCGGAATCACGCCGGCGTCAAGGCAGCCCTTTGCCCACGCCGCGCCAAGAATTCCGGCGTAGCGCGCGTTCTCTCCAAAGGAGCGCGTTCCGATTATCGAGGAATTTTTGTCGGTGAACAAATCGACTGTCGGCGCGAAGTTCATGTTGATTCCAAGCGCGGCGATTTCTTTGTTGATGTAGTAGCCCGAATAATACGCGTCGTAAGGATAGCCGCTCGCGCCGATGGCCAAGTTGCCCGGCGTGATGGAAGTGTTCCCCTTTACGTGGCGAATCCAGCCGCCCTCTTGGTCGGTGGCTACAAAAAGCGGAATCTGAAGCCCGCGCTTTTGCGCCTTTTCTTGCAAGCTCTTTACGGAGCGCGCCACCAAGCGCGTGTTGTCCGTGTTCCAGCCAAAGACTTTCACGCTGCCCAAGCCGCGCGACCCAACCCATTCGTTCAAAAGGTCGCTTGGCTCCGCGCCCGCCCAGCCGAACATCAATATTTGCGCGTACAATTCTTCGTCGCTCATCCGCGAGACAAGCGCGTCGGCCAGCTCTTCGTTGGGGTAGTCGCTCCAAAAGTTTATGTCGTCCTGCGCGAAGGCAGCGCGCGGAAGGAGAGTCGCCAGCGCAAGAGCGAAAACAAGCGCTGGCGCGAACGAGACGGCGGGCTTTTTGGTCAGCGATTTTTTTTGTCGAGCGGCGATTTTGGTCTGGAAGAGCGCTTTCATTTTTAGGCCAGGCTCCGAATGTATTCCGCCGCTTCAAAGGCCGCGATCGCTCCGTCGCTTGTGGCCGTGACCACTTGGCGGAAAGGCTTTGAGCGCACGTCGCCCGCCGCGTAAAGGCCGGGAATCGCCGTCCGCATTTTTTCGTCGGTGACGATGTAGCCGGCCTCGTCCGTTTTAAGCGTTGAAAGCAATTGGTTTTGCGGAATCATTCCCACGCTCACAAAAACAGCCGCGGCGGGCATTTCGGTCAGTGACCCGTCTTGGACATTTTTTATGGCGACGGCTTCGACTTTTTGCGTTCCCTTGATTTCTTCAAGCGTGCTGTTCCACAATACCGAGATTTTGGGATTGGCCAAAACACGGTCGGCGACGGCCTTTTGCGCGCGCAACTGGTCGCGGCGGTGGACCAAATAAACTTTTTCGGCCAGCTGCGAAAGATAGTTGGCTTCGTCGCAAGCCGCGTCGCCGCCTCCGATTACAAAAATCGTTTTGTTCCTAAAAAGCGGGCCGTCGCAAACGGCGCAGTAGCTTACGCCGCGGCCTTCCAATTCCTTTTCGCCGGGAACGCCAAGCTTTCTGTGCTCGGCTCCGGTCGCAAGGACTATTGCCTTGGCCGCGAATTTTCCCTTGCCTGTCTCAATTTCAAATTTGTCCTGAACCTTGTCGATTGACTTTACGCTAGCGCTTGTGATTTTTGCGCCAAAGGCCTTGGCCTGTTCCTGCATAGTCTGAACGAAAGCGTAGCCGTTCGCCGCCGGAAAAACGCCGGGATAGTTTTCAAGGCTCGCGATTTTTAGGACTTGTCCGCCCGCCACTGAAAGGTCGAGCGCCAAAGCGGAAAGGCCCGAGCGCGCCGCATACTGGACCGCGGCCAGTCCCGCCGCTCCCGCTCCGATGGAAATAAAGTCGTATTCGTTTTGGACGTTTTCACTCATTCCTTTATTATAATGAAAGATGTGTTGATTTTCAATTAGTTCTATTATAATATGACGGAATGGCGATAAAGACCGACGGAATAATTTTGGACATAGATGGAACCTTGTGGAACACGACCGGCGTTGTCGCGGACGCGTGGAACAAGGCGATAGCGGACTGCGGCTTTGACGCGGCGCAAACGACCGCAAGCGGCCTTCAAAAAGAATTCGGAAAGCCGATGAACGTAATCGCCGACGACTTGTGGCCCAACCTTAGCCAAGAGCAAAAAAATATTTTGATGAAGCAATGCTGCGTCCGCGAGCAAGAGGCGATTGAAGGCAACACAAAGGACATAACCTATCCCGCAGTCCGCGACACGATAAAGGCGCTGGCCCAAAAGTTCCGCCTTTACATTGTCTCAAACTGCCAAAGCGGCTACATAGAGTTGACGATGGAAAAAAACAAAATCGCGGATTACATCAAAGACCATGAATGTTACGGCGACACTGGCATGGGAAAGGCCGACAACTTGCGCCTGCTTGTCCAGCGCAACGCGATAAAGGCTCCGGTCTACATTGGCGACACCCAAGGCGACGCGGACGCTTGCCGCGAGGCCGGAGTCAAATTTGTTTGGGCCAGCTACGGCTTTGGAAGCGTCCAAGAATTCGCGGCCAAAATCGACCGCTTTGACCAGCTATTGGACTTGCTCCAAAATCTTGACTAAATCTTCCTTTGTTTTTGCAAGAGGCCGCTTTAGGTCAAAGGGCGTGAGCGCGTCTTGTATGTTTTGCGGAACGGCGATTTTTTCTCCGATGGAATGTTGCGCAAAATCCGCCGAATAAGCCGGATGGTCGCGCCGCACCAAAACAACGGCGTCGCCCGAACCGTCGTCCAAATCTTTTTTTGCCTTTGCCGCGGCGTAGGCCTGCGCCGTTTCCTTGTCGGCTATCAAGTCGTAGTTTTTGTAGAGTTCTTGCGCGGCTTTTTCGACGGCGGTCTCGCCAACCTTGGCTGGGTAGACAAAACTTTTTATCATCGCCGAATAGTCGGTGAAGAAATCTTCCAGGCGCTCCAAGTTGCTTGGGTCGCTCGCGTTTACGCGCGGCCTTTGCTTTAGCGGAACAAGCGAGTCCGTGATTATCGGAAATCCCTGCGCGTCAACTCCGAGCGCTCCGCTTGTGGGAACAATAAAGCCGCGCAAGGGCAGGGAAAGGCGCCAGCTGTAAAGGCCGGCCACCAAGTTGGAATAATTTCCCGGCGCCATCGCATAGTAAATGTCGCCCGAAACTTTGTCCTTCAATCTTGAGAACGCGAACGTGTAGAAAAACGCTTGCGGCAAAAGGCGGCCGATGTTCGCTGTGGTCGAAGCCGTAACGTTGAACTTTTGGACAAGCGCGCGGTCGGAAAAAACTTCCTGAATCAAGCGGCGGCAATATTCCAAGTCGCCGTCAATTTCCACCGGATAAACATTTCCGCCGTTCCAGACAAAGTCGCTTTGTTTTAGACCGCGGACTTTTCCTTTGGGGAACAGCAGGACCGACTTTAATTTTTTGCTTTGGCGCAACGCCGCGCTGAGGGAGGCGCCGTGCGGGCCGCTTGTCAAGTCAAGGAAGGTGGCGCGCTTTCCGTTTAAGGTCAGAATTGTTTCCATGCAGGCCGCCAAGTATGACACGCCAAAATCGCGGTGGCTTCCAGACGGGCCGCTGAACAATTCCAGCGTGAACAAATTGTCGTCCAGTTGCTTGAGTTCCGGCTCAAAGGGAAAGGCCTTTGTCGCTATCGTTTCGCAAATGATTGGAGAAAATTCAGTGTTGATGCAAGCGCTTGTCAACGTTCCCGCTATCGAAGAGAACGGGGTCGCGGCGTCCGTGTACAAAATCCAGCGGCGCAAGTCGGCGTTTCCCTCCGGAACATAAAGTCCGCCGTCCGCCGGCATGCAATCCATAACCGCCTGCAAAAAGCTTGTGTCAAGGTTCTTGTCTCTGGTGCTTGTAAAACGCATGGGGAACATTGTAGCATAAATTGCGCCTTGTGGCAATTGCGCGTTGCGCGCGGCATCATGGAAACGAGCGCTATAAACTTTTAAATGAATCCGACACGGCTTTGCTTATTGCGGACGAAAGATTTTTTCGCAGCGCGTCGGCGATGCGGGCGGAAAGCTCTCTGTTCTTTTTTAATTCAGATAATTTTTGCGCGTCTTTTGGTTCGGGCAAAAGCAGCTCAAAGGCGTTTATGTTCAAAGCGTCGGCAAGCCGCGAAAAAGTTTCGGGAGTTCCCCATCTTCTTCCGCTTTCCAAGTCGCAAATGTAGCCGACAGAGAGATTGGCCGCTTCCGCAAGTTTCATTTGGCTGAGTCCCGCCAAGTTTCGGGCGTTTTTTAAATTTTGTGAAAAAATCATCTGCAATTTTTTTGAATCCATCGGTTTGAATATATACGCTTTTCGCCATATTGACACCTTGCTATATGCCGTGTTATACTACGGCTATATGCGTAAAATTTTTACGCAAAAAGGAGGTTGTTATGAAGAGAATCATGGCTCTGGTTTTGGCTGCGTTCGCCCTTCCGCTTTGCCTTTCCGCGCAAAGTTTGACAAGGAATGATGACGAAAACAAGGAAACCAAAATCATTTTTACAATGATGAACGGAAAGCCTGCGGAAATCTATTCCGTAAATTCCATGTCGTGGGGCGTAAGCACCGCCGTCACTGTTGGCCGCGGCGGATATGTTGGATCGACAGCAGGAACTTCAAGCGGCGTAAATTCAACCTTTGTGTGCAGAACGCCCGCAGAACTTACTCTTGACAAAGGACAAGTCCAGTTGCAAATTGGCCAAGGCCTCACCTCAAGAATATTCTACATAAATGCGACCGGCGGCGAGCAGGAATGGAGCGTTCGTCCTGGAAACGATGGAATGCAGGTTGGCGGAATACTGCTTGGTTCGCTTGGCCTTTCCGCCACAATATGCGGCGTGATTTTTGGCGTATGCGGATTGGGAAACGGTTTTTACGGCATGGCCGGAGGCGGAGCCGCTTTGGCTGCCGTCGGCTTTACAATGGTCGGCTTTAGCAAGGCTAAGGCAAAGCTAGTTAGAACAAGCTATTAGGAGGAATCTTATGAAAGCGCGAAAAAAAATTTTTGTCGTTATAACGGTCGTCGTCGTTACGCTTTTTGTTTCAACATTAATGGGCTGTGACTTGCCTTCGAAAACTACTCAAGTTCACACATGGACATTTGAATGGCATTGCAATAACGCAAGTTACATCGAAGTTTGGCCGACAAACGGAACTCCTTCATATTTTATCCTTGACAATAACAATACTTCTGAGATTGTCACTTGGGTAGGAAGCTCTTACGGTGGCTTTAAATGTACATCTCATTATCCATCGAATAAAAAAGCGCCTTGGTACAAACGGTACGAAGCGCTGGAACAAGTTTGCTTTTACGATTATTAAGCGTAAAAGTTTGCCGGGGTTGCCCCGGCAGTTTTTTTTATTGTGTTATTGCCAGTAGCGCTCGCAAAAACTCAGTTATACTTCCACTAGCAAAAGCGCATGAAATGCGCTATAATTAAATCATGAAGTATCCATTTTTGACGCTTGACGACGACACGGAGATTGTTCATTCGGAAATGTTGCCGGATGGAAAAGTCGAAGTTTATGTCGAAAAGCCTGATGAAAAAGATTGCTTTCATAACGCCTCTTGTTTTCTTCCCGGGTATGAATGGAAGAATGTGAATGGTTTTTCAGAACAAGAAATTTCACATTATCAAGAAATCATAGAGTCTACGGCGCATCAAATATTCCTGAACACATACTGAACAATATCATAAGAGTGTTGGAAGCGCGAAGTTCCGAAATCATAGAAAAATGGAAGAGCTTCTTTGGAAAAATCGATTATTATTGTTGATTCCACCATTATCAAGCGCTCGCTCTGCTTGAAAATTCCACAAAAATGCGCCATACTTCTTTATCAATGAAATATCTCAAAAAGGATTCCGCGTGGGAAAAGGAATTGCTCGCGCGATTCATAGATTACGCAAAAACTTTTTCCACTTCTTCGAGCGCCGCCGCTGACAGGGGAACGCAGCCGTCCACCGAATGCCAGCGCGATTTTGCCGACAAGATTGCGGCGGAATTGCAGGCTTTGGGATTTGAAGGCGTTCAGGTGACAAAGCATGGCTACGTTTACGCGTATATTCCGGCCAACCCAAAAGGCGGCGCGGGCCGTTCAAAATCTTTTTGCTTGCTTTCGCACTTGGACACGGTGGAGGAATGTTCCGGAAAAAACGTCAAGCCGCAAGTAAAAAAGCGCGGCGACGACACAATCATTACCAGCGACGGAAAAACCCTTTTGGGCGGAGACGATAAGGCCGGCTTGGCCGCGATTGTGACCGCCCTGCATTACTTGCTTTGCAACAAAAAAATTCCGCATTCAAAAATCGAACTTTGCTTTTCGCCGGACGAAGAGACCGGGCACGGAATGGACAACGTTCCCCTAGACTTGATAGAATCAAAGGCGGCCTACACGGTGGACGGAAGCGGCCTTGGCGAGTTGGAAGCCGAATGCTTTAACGCTTATAAAAGCGAAGTGATTTTTACAGGCAAGGCCGCGCACACTGGCGACGCCCGTCGCGCCGGAATGGTCAACGCCATCAGCGCCGCGAGCCTTTTTGTCCAGTCTTTGCCGCGCTCCCAAGCGCCCGAAACGACCGACGGCTACGAAGGCTTTTTCGCGCCGCTTGAAATTGGCGGAACGATGGAAAGCGCTCGCGTCGTTCTTTTGCTGCGCGACTTTGAGGCGGCGGGAATGGCGGCTCGAAAAAAATTGGTGGGTCAGCTGGCAAAAGCGGCGGCGGCTTCCTTTGGCGCGAGCGTCAAGGTAAAGCATACGCAGCAGTATTTGAATATGCGCGACGGAATAAAAAAGGCGCCGCTCGTTCTTGACCGCATTGTGGCGGCTTGCAAGGATTGCGGCGTGGAGCCGGTCTTCAAGCCCATTCGCGGCGGAACGGACGGCTCGCGCCTTACCGAGATGGGGATTCCGTGCCCCAACATTTGGACGGGCGCGCATGACTACCACAGCGAGCGCGAGTGGGTCAGCCTTAACGAGATGCTGGCCGCCGCCGACGTTTTGGTAAACCTAGCGGCATTATCGTAAAGAAGGAGATTTTAGCATATGCACGAATATCGAATTGAAGGCGGATTTCCGATTAAGGGAAAAATCACGGCGGCGGGAAACAAGAACGCCGCGCTTCCTTGCATAGCGGCGACGCTTTTGACTGAAGAAAAAGTGACGCTCCGCAACATTCCCGAAATAGAAGACGCGGGCGTGATGTTTAAAATTTTGGAAGGCCTCGGCGCTTCCGTAAAAAAAGTTGAAAAGCATGTTTGGGAAGTGACCGCGCAAAAAATTGACGCGACCCTGATTCCGCCGGAGCTTTCAAAAAAAATCCGCGCCTCCATTTTGTTCGCCGGTCCGCTTATCGCCCGCTTTGGAAAGGCCAGCATGATGCCGCCCGGAGGAGACGTCATCGGAAGGCGCCGCTTGGACACCCACTTTTTGGCCTTGACCGAATTGGGAGCGCGCGTTGACATTGACGGAAAGTTTGAGTTCAGCGCCAACAAGCTTGTGGGCGACGACATTTTCTTGGACGAAACTTCGGTCACCGCCACCGAGAACGCGTTGATGGCCGCCGTTCTCGCCGAGGGCCGCACGACAATCACCAACGCCGCCAGCGAGCCTCACGTGCAAGACTTGTGCAAAATGCTCGTCGCGATGGGCGCCAAAATAACGGGCGTCGGCTCCAACATTCTCACGATTGACGGCGTAAAAAAACTTCACGGCTGCGACTTCGCGATCGGCCCGGACTACATGGAAATCGGTTCCTTTATCGGACTTGCCGCCGCCACGCGAGGCTCTGTCACAATTCAAAACATAAATCCGCCGGACATGCGGCCCTTGCGCATAGCGTTTGGAAAGCTGGGCATTCGCTGGAACATTACAGGAAACACATTGGAAGTTGCGGCCAACCAGGACATGAAGGTCAACCCGGACTTGGGAGGCATGATTCCAAAAATCGACGACTCGCCGTGGCCGGGATTCCCGCCGGATTTGACCAGCATCATGACGGTTGTGGCGACACAAGTGGAAGGAAACGTTTTGATTTTTGAAAAAATGTTCGAGTCGCGAATGTTCTTTGTTGACAAGCTTATCGGCATGGGCGCGCGCATAACCTTGTGCGACCCCCACCGAGCCGTTGTCTCCGGCCCTTCCGTTTTGCACGGCGACAAACTTGTGTCGCCCGACGTTCGCGCCGGAATGGCGATGGTAATCGCGGCGATGATAGCGCGCGGCGAAAGTTCCATCAGCAACGTGTACCAAATCGAACGCGGCTACGAGAATTTGATACCGCGCCTAAAAGCCCTCGGCGCCCACATCGAATGTGTAGAAGTGTAGAGGTCTATTGCGGCGCGAAACTTTTTATCGCGCCGCAAAAGGAACGAGTCAAGGCTTTAAGCGAAGCGCGCCTTGACCGTTCCTAGTCGTTCTTTCTTGACAGGAACACGACGCTCACCAAGACAAGCAGGAAGATGTAAACGATGATTCCAGCCAGGAGCGCCATGTACGTTCCGGCTATCGCGATAAAGACAAAGTTCAAAAGCTTGATGAGATATTCTATGAACTTGACCACCAAGTAAAAGACCGCGTTGAGCGACGGAAGGATGAACACCCACTTGAACTTGAAGATCGCGCCCGCCGAAAGCCTGTAGTTCCACGCGATGGTCGCCACAAAGATGAATATTATCAAGAGCATGAGGGGATAGAAAATTCTGTTGAGCGACTCGACGCTAAAAACTTCGCTTGAGTAGCCATAGTCGGGAGCCTTGCGCGCCATTCGGTTGAGCGAGAATGGGTTTAGGTTTCCGTTTCCGGCCGCGGAAAGCAAAATCAACGAAATGTCTTCGTAAGGAATCGGAAGGTAAAGCTGGTCCTTTGCCTCGCCGCTTTGCTTGTCCTTGAACTTCCAAACAGGCTCGGACTTGTGTTCCCGCGAGTCGCGGCTTACCGAGCGCAACATTATGAACGGAATGTTTTTTACGGACGGAAGCAAGGCCAGCTCGTTTTTTGTCTTGGAATCCAAGCCGCTTGTTTGGCGCGCGATTATCTTTGCGGACGGCGTGGACATAGACGACTTCCATTTTCCGTATTCGTCAAACGAATGTACGGAAAGGCCGCGCAAGTAGCGGATCATTCCGCCGGTTCCTTCCACGTCGGTAACGCCGCGAATCAAGACCACGTCGCGCGCTCCGTTGATGTGGGGAACGGCGAAGCAAATGTTGTTGGCACCCTCAAAGCGGCTCGCGTCGTAAGTTTCGTCGATGAAAAAATAATTTTTTAGCAAGATTGTCTGCGACTCTTCCAAGTAGCGTATGACGTCCGGGTCGCGGGCCTTGCGCGCGTCTTCCTGCGACAAGTCGTGAAAGATGTAGTAGGCTTCCTCAAAATTTCCGTTTACAAGGTTTGTGTAGCCCTGCAATTTTTTTCTAAAGAAAATGTTTCCCTCGGTAAGCTCTTCCATTTGCGCCGCTTGCAGTTTTTCCCATGCGTCCGCCGCTATTTCTTTTGCTTCTTGCGCGCTCTGGGAGTCGGCTGGAAAAAGTCTTTGCGCTTGGACCGCAAGATAGTGCGCGCCAAAAAAATCTTTTTCGCCAAGAAGCGCGCGCGCCTTTTGCGCCATCTCTTCCGGCGGCATTTTTGATTCGTTTATGATTTCTGTTTTTCTTTGAGCGGAATTTAATTGCGTTTCGGTGTAGCTTTTGTTGCGTTCGGCGCGCTGTATCGCCTCAAGCTCTTTTTGCTCCGCTTCAAGCTGCCTGTCGAATTTGCGCAATTCCTGATTGTTTGGAGCCAAGGCGAGCGCGCGTTTTACGTATTGGCTCGCGACGTCCGGCTTTTTTTGCAGGCGGTAAAGTTTTGCCGTGTTCAAATATTCCGAGAGGAGCGGCGGAATTTCCACCATTATTTTTTTTGCGGACTTTTCAAAAGGAAGAAGGACAAGCGTTCCCAATGTGGCCACAAAAGTCACGGCCAGCGCGGCTATGATTATCCGCTTGAATATTCCGCCAATCTCCGCGCTAAAACGGACGGCGGCTTTTTTTCCTGAATTTGAAAAAGCGATTGAGCATGCCAGTAAAAACGCCGTGAACAAGATTGACGGCAAAATGTCAAGCAAGAGGCAAAGAGAGTTGGCGCACTTGTAAAGCGCTTCCGAGCCCGGCGCCACGCGTTCCATCGGAAGCAAAAAAAAGCCCGCTCCAAACACCGCCGCCGCCGCGAACAGCGCGTAAGCCAAAAATGTAGGAAGGAATTTTTTCATGCGTTCCTCCTATTTTTTTTGGCCTTGTGAATTATCGCCTTGAACGTTCCCATGAAGACAAGCGCCAGAATTATCGCGCAGTTCATCGTGACTTGAAAATGGTTCGCGGCGGGTTCCAAAAAAGTTCCCGCGTCGCGAATCGCGTCCGCGGCTTTTTCAAAAAAACCAAGCAGGCAAAGCGCGTTGAGCGCCATGATCGCGAAGCTGTCAAAGGTGATGTAAAAGGCGTCCGCCAACTTCCATTCGCTTGCCGAAACAACCGCGCCCATCGCCACAAGCGCCGCCATCAGCGACGAAAACAAAAGCCATTCAATTTTGCCGGCGTTGGACGCTTCGTAGGCCTTTTGCTGTATGACTGTCACTCCCCGCATGAAATTTAAAAGCGCGGCGGGAGGAGTCAAGTTTTCTCCGACGATTGAATCCGAAAATCCCAGCTCGTCCCTTCTAAAGCGAATGTAGTTGTTGTCCAGCATGTGGACGTGATTTTCGGAATTGTTGGAAAAAAAGTAATCGCCGTCGATTTTTATTCCGCTCGCGTAATTTCCTGTGAGGAACGTGAAGTAATAATTTTTTTCGTTTATGTTCCTAAAGTAGCCGGGGGAAAGTTCCGAAGGGTCTTCCCTGTAAAAGACGTTCCGTGACTTTGCCATCTCGTGGGAAATGGGAGCCAAAAAAATCCACGCCGCCAAGGACAAAAGCGCTATCGTCGTGGCGCCGGAAATTTTGTTGTATCTGGGGTGGCGGATTAGCGTCAAGAAGAGGAACATGGGAACGAACAGCAGGAGAACCGGAAAAATTATGACGGCTCCGTCTATAAAGCCTCGCGCCGAAAAAAGGTCCAAGGGGCAGCCCACCACAAAATTTGACACGCCGCAGTATAGCATTATTAAAAAGCCGCCGGCCGCAGTTCCAAAAACGCAAATTAAAACAAAAGCCAGGGCCTCAATAAGTACCGTCTTCATTCCTATTATTCTAGCGCAAAACCCCAAATAACGCAACAAGCCGCGCTTGCGCATTATAAGAAAAACAAAACGCTCCCAGTCGGCGTGGCGGTCGTCGGAACCGCTAGCTAGCGTCGCTCCACACTGGTTGCGCTTGAAACTATTTTACTCCGCCGCTTATGCGGCGGCGCAACCAGAGTGTTTCCGCCAACCGCCCGCCTTCTTCGCGCGTTTTAACCTCCTTCCGTAACGGTCGCGCGGCTTTCCGCATTATAACCAGTAAAAAAACGCGCGAGACTGCGGGCCGGGCCGTCTGAGCGTTCTGCAGGGCGAGCGAAGCGAGTCAAATTTCCATTTACCTGCAGCCACGCGGAAGACGG
>CADBBB010000017.1:0-4042 GCA_902792795.1 uncultured Spirochaetaceae bacterium
AAAGTCTTTCAACCGCGCTTGTGACGATGGCAAGCGAGACAAAAAACTACATGGAAAAGCTGCTTGTCGAAACAAAGGAGAACGAGCGCATTTCCGCCGACCTCAACGTTGCCACGCAAATCCAAGCCGCGATGCTGCCCCGCGTGGAGCCGGAATTTTCAGGGCGCGCGGAATTTGAGCTTGCGGCTTCGATGGATCCTGCCAAGGAAGTCGGCGGAGACTTTTACGACTTTTTCTTTATTGACAAAGACCACTTGGCGCTTGTCATCGCCGATGTTTCAGGAAAGGGCGTTCCCGCCGCGCTCTTCATGGCGATTTCAAAAACGGTAATAAAGAACCGCGCGCTTTTTGGAAGCGTTCCCAAACCGTCGGAAGTTTTGCGCGACGCCAACAACCAATTGTGCGAAGGAAACGACGCGAGCCTTTTTGTCACCGTTTGGCTTGGCATTTTGGACTTGAACACGGGAATCGTAACCGCCTCCAACGCGGGCCACGAGTATCCGGCGATTCGCCAGCCCGGAAAGCCCTTTGAGCTTTTAAAGGACAAGCGCGGCTTGGTTCTTGCCGGCATGGAAGGAATGGTTTACAGCGACTATGAAATAAAGCTTGAAAAAGGCGCCACGCTTTTTGTCTACACCGACGGCGTTCCCGAGGCGACCAACGCCAACAACGAGTTATTTGAATTTGAGCGCGTTGAGAAGGCCTTGAACGTCAACGCCGCCGCCGCGCCTGCCGACTTGCTTAAAACAGTCCGCGGCGAGGTTGACAAGTTTGTGGGCGAGGCGCCGCAGTTTGACGACCTTACGATGCTTGCCTTAAAGTTCAACGGCAGGAACTAGAATGAGTCCGCTCGTCTCCTTTATCGCGCGCCGTTTTGCAACGATGCTTGCGCTGCTCTTTTTGCTGGGCCTCGCCATGTTCGGTTTGATGGAGCTTGCGCCCGGCGACATCGTTGACCAAATGATGACCCAGCAAATTATGGCGGGCGCGCAGGGGGAAGGCGGCGGCCAAAAAGTTGCGGGCGCCAAGGACAGCCAATTTCAGGAAGAGCAAATGGCGGCCTTGCGCGCCGAGCTTGGAATCGACCAGCCTTTTTACATTCAGTACGCCAAGTGGCTAAAGCGCGTGTTCATTAACCACGATTTGGGGGTCAGCCTAATTTCGCGCGCGCCGGTGGGCTTTTTAATCCGCTCACGCTTGTGGAATTCCCTTTTGTTGAATTTGATTTCGCTTGTATTGATTACAACCGCGAGCTTCGCCCTGGGCGTTTATTTTTCAAGCAAGGCCGGAAGCCGCCTGGACGTTGGCGTGACTTTTTTCGCCTTGTTCTTCAACGCCTTTCCAGGAATGCTGCTTTTGATTTTGCTTCAGCTCTTTGCCAGCGTCACGCATCTTTTTCCTGTCACCGCCTACCCTGATTTTCCATTCGCCGCGGCTCCGGCTAAGTTTGTATTCAGTTACGGCCGCCACGTTTTTCTTCCATTGCTCGCGGCCTTCTTGGGCGGCGCCGGCGGAACGATGCGCATGATCCGCGCCACGATGCTTGACCAAATGGGACTTCCTTACATCTTCGCTTTGCGCGCGCGGG
This sequence comes from uncultured Spirochaetaceae bacterium, assembly GCA_902792795.1. GTDB lineage: Bacteria > Spirochaetota > Spirochaetia > Treponematales > Treponemataceae > Treponema_D. The sequence goes on from CADBBB010000017.1 coordinate 1,589, forward strand.
GAATCAGCGAGAGGCGCGTTTACTTTAACCACGCCTTTAGGAACACGCTCAACCCTTACATCACAGGAAGCGCCAATTTGTTGGCCGGCCTTTTTAGCGGCTCGCTGGTTTTGGAAATCATTTTCGCATACCCTGGAATCGGCCGCTTGATGTACGACGCGGTTTTGCAGCAGGACATCAATTTGGTTTTGGCGGACGAAATGTTCATCTCCGCGCTGGTTTTGGTTGGAATGTTGATTAGCGACATTTGTCTTGCGTTGGTCGATCCGCGCATTCGCTACGGAGCGGAGGGGTGAGCCGATGAAAAAATTTTTTGCTTACATAAAAAAACGGCCGCTCGCGCTTTGTTCCGTCGTTCTTTTGGCGCTCTTGTATTTCGCTATGATTTTCGCGGACTTTATCGCGCCTTATCCCGCGACGCTCACTTTTGAGGAGAACACGTTCCACCCGGCCAATTTGCGCCTGACAAAAAACGGCTTGGTGGCCAAAGAAGCCAAGACGATAAGCATGATAAATTGGAAGTACGCTTTTGTAAAAGGGGCGGAACATAAAGTAAAGTTTTTTGTCAAGGGAGCGTCCTACAAATTGTTCGGCGTCATTCCCTGCGACAGGCATTTGTTTGGAACAAATAGCGCGTACCCCGTGTATCTTTTGGGAGCCGACAACTTGGGCCGCGACATGTTCAGCCGAATGGTTTACGGAAGCCGCATCTCGCTTACAATAGGATTTGTCGCCACCGCCGTGAGCATGCTGCTTGCGATAATCTTTGGAGGCGCCGCCGGCTACTACGGCGGAAAGACCGACTGGGCGATAATGAGATTCGCCGAATTTTTCATGCTTGTTCCGTCGCTATACTTGATTTTGTTCTTGCGCTCTTTGCTGAACTCCAAGCTTGACAGCGGAACCAGCTACATGATAATCACGCTGATACTTTCGCTTGTGGGCTGGCCTGGCAGCGCGCGAACGATTCGCGGCATGGTGCACGCGATTAAGCGCGAAGACTTTGTGCAGAACGCCGCGCTTGAAAGCGTTCCCGACCTTGCGATAATTTTTAGGCACATCATTCCGCAATTGTCGAGCCTTTTGATTGTGAGCGCGGCTCTTAGCGTTCCTGCCTTTATAATGAGCGAGACGACGCTTTCGTATTTGGGCTTGGGAATCGCCGACCCCGCCGTAAGCTGGGGCAGCATGATCAACCGCGAAATTTCCACGCTGTCAAACCTAAGCCGCTACCCTTGGCTTTTGAATCCTGTCTGGCTTTTGCTTGCCGTTACGCTGGCCTTTAACTTTTTGGCCGACGCGCTTCGCGACTACTACGATCCTTACCACGCTGTGTTCCCGACATGGAAGAGAAAGAAACGGTTGCAAGCCCAAGACGCGGCCACGGAGACTGCTGGCAAGACCGAGACTGCCGCCAGACAAAAAGCGAATGCAAGCCAAAGAAGCGCCGCGCCCAACGTTCTCCTTGAGATGAAAGACTTGCGCGTGGACTTTTTGAGCCTTGACAAAAGCGAAAGCGTGACGAGCGCCGTTCGCGGCGTAAGCTGCTGTGTCCATCGCGGAGAAATTCTTGGAATCGTAGGCGAGTCTGGAAGCGGAAAGTCCGTGAGCACGACAGCGATACCGGGCTTGCTTCCGGCCAACGCCCGCGTGTCGGGAAAAATATTTTTTGACGGAACGGAACTCACCGCGCTAAGCCAAAAGGAATTGCGCCCATATCGCGGAAAAAAAATCGCGCTGATTTTACAAGAGCCGGGCCGCTCCTTTGACCCCCTGCAAAGCGTGGGTTCTGTCTTTTTTGAGCTTTACAGGAACAACGAGCCAAAAATCACGCGGCAAGAAAGCGACGCGCGCGCGGCGAAAATTCTGGGCGAAGTGGGGCTTCCCGATCCGGAAAAAAGATTGAAGAACTATCCCCACCAATTTTCGGGCGGCCAATTGCAAAGAATCGGAATCGCGCTCGCGCTCGCGCAAAACGCCGAGCTTTTGATCGCCGACGAGCCGACCACCGCGCTTGACGTTACGATACAAGCGCAAATTGTTGGCTTGCTTTTGGAGCTGAAGAAAAAGCGCGGGCTTTCGATAATCTTTATTTCGCACAACATCGACTTGGTGGCGCAGATTTCCGACCGGATAATCGTAATGTACGGCGGAAAAATTATGGAAGAGGGCAGCGCGGCGGATGTTTGCCAGCGGCCCAAGAATCCCTACACGCAAGCGCTTTTGGCTTCGCTTCCAAAATTCGGAACAAGCTATAAAGAACAAAAATTGCTTTCGATTCCGGGCAATGTGGTTGACCCAAAAAATCCGCCGCCCGGCTGCCCCTTTGAGCCGCGCTGTTCCTTTGCCAAGGTGGAATGCAAGGCGGCCGATTATTCTTGCTGGAAAGAAGCGGAGGCCGGAGTATGAGCGAATTGATTTTGCGCGCGCAAAACTTGTTCAAAAGCTTTGACT
>CADBBB010000017.1:4049-28780 GCA_902792795.1 uncultured Spirochaetaceae bacterium
TTGGAGGCCGGCTTCTTTGCCAAAAAAGACCAGTTGGTTTACGCGGTCAACGACGTTTCGTTTGACTTGCGCCGAGGCGAAACCTTAGGAATCGTCGGCGAGTCGGGCTGCGGAAAAAGCACCACAGCGCGCATGCTTGTCCGCATGTACGAGCCAACCGCCGGCCGCGTTTTGTATTTTCCCGGCCAGGAATCCGTTCCTCCGCAAAACATATTCGACTACAAAAAAAAGGCGCTCTCGGAATACAGGCGGCGCGTAAAATACATTTTCCAGGATCCCGCGCGTTCCCTTAATCCCAGAATGACAGCGCTTTCTGTCCTGACCGACGCATTTAAGTTTGCGCCCCAAAAAATCCGCGCGGACGAGTTGCGCGAGCGCGCCAAAAAAGTTTTTGCGGAGGTAGGGCTTACGGCGCGGCACTTGGAAAAACGACCCTCGGAATTTTCAGGCGGACAACGCCAGCGCGTCTCAATCGCCCGCGCCCTGATAATGGACCCCGAGCTTTTGATTTGCGACGAAGTCGTAAGCGCGCTTGACGTTTCGATACAAGGACAAATATTGAATTTGCTCCAGGACTTGCGCGCCAAAAAAAATCTTTCGTTCGTTTTCATCACGCACGACCTAAAAGTGGCCGGCTGGTTTTGCGACCGCATCGCGGTGATGTACCGCGGCGCGATTGTTGAGGAAGCCCCCGCCGCAACCTTGTTCCAAAACGCCCGCCACCCCTACACAAAGCTTTTGTTTGACGGCGCGCAAGGAAAGGCGCAGGCCTCCAGCGTGGAAGTGACCAGCGTTCTTTCCAAAGAAAACGGCTGCCCCTTTGCCCACCGCTGCCCCCACGCCAAGGCGGAATGCTCCGCCGCGCTCCCGCCGTTACGGGAAGTGGCCGATGGGCACAGGGTTAGGTGCGCGCTGGAGTGAAGCGGGGAGGGGAAGCGTTTTTTTGCTAGTATTATACCTTCACTTCGTTCACGCGTTTTCGTCTTTCCTTCCAGTCGTTCACAAGTTCCTTGGGCTCGATTGGCCAAGCCTCGCCGGCCCATTTCCAAACCCAGCTCTGGATTGCAAAAAGCTGGTTGCTTGTAAAAGACAAAATTATTCCGTCGCCGTCAGGGCCTGGATTTTTTTTGTCGGGAGTGATAGTTTGATTTTCGCCCCAGACGCGGTTTTTTGAGACGCGCGCCGCGTAGCCGTGCAAGTGAATTTTGTAGTCAAGCTTTGTGTCGTGACACATGCAGCCAAAGGAGCCCATCGTCATTTTTCTAAAGTCGTAATCCTTTGGCAGCCTAAAGACTTCTTTTGTAAGCTGAATGTTTTTCATTTCGCTGAGCGAATAGCGGCGCCTTCCGTTTTTTATCACGTCAAGCGCGTGCAAGTTCCAGTTGCCGTTGTCGTAAATCAGTTGCCAGGGCTGGACGCGGCGTTTTTTGGGCTTTGTGTCTGTGAGCGATTTGTAGTCAAAGGTGATGACAAGGTTTTCTTGCAAGGCCTTGTCGATAAGGCGCCAAGTTTCCGCCGGAATGTCCTTGTTTGGCGCGCCGACAAAAATTATTCTGTCGTTGTCGGATTTTTTGCTTACCTTTATGTTTTCTATTGAAAGGTCGCGGCTTTCAATCGCGAGCGACTCAAACACTTCCTGCGCTTCCTTGTAAAGCGGGTTCCCCTTGACTCTTTCCATCAAAGTCTTAATGAGGCGCGCGGCCTTTGCGGCGTTCTCGTCCGTATAAAAGCGCGGAAGGCGGTATTTGGGATCTGTGTAAAAGTAGCCGCTTGTCTCAAAGTCGGTGTCAATCGGCGCTTGGTATTTTTCCTGCAATTCCCCGATGTCGCGGAAAAAAGTGGTACTGCTTGTTTTTATGCCGTATACGTCCCGCAACTCCAAGATGATTTGATTCCATTTTAGCTTTCTGCCTGACGCGATTATTTGGTCAATCGCCTGGTAGCGCTTCGCTTTTTCGGTAAAGTCTATTGCCATAGAGGGCTCCTTCTTGGTATTGCAGAAAACATTATATACATTCTTGATTCCCGTGACTTGGGAATGAACTTGAATTATATTATACGGTATAAGGCGGAATTGTCAAGGAGGAACGATGAACGGTTTTTATTCTCTGCATGAAAGTCAAAGGCTGTGCTCGATACCGACTTCCATTCAAAAGTCTCTGCGCGAAAAAATAAAGGATTCTGACTTTCTTGTCGCGGACGACAAGGGCGTTCATAGGCTTGTAGGCCTAAAGTATGACTTAAAAACTATGAACGCTCCAATTGTGACTTGCGTTTGCATGAGGCATGAAATGCCGGCAGCAAAGCGAATCGCCTTTGAACTTGGAAAAGAGATCCGCTATGATTCCAAAGTTTCCGCCCTTGCTTTTAAGTATCGAGCTGGAGAAGAAATTTGGGAGAGCGATTATAGCCCGATTGCAAAATTGTATTCAACATTCAGTTTTTGTCCTTTTTTGCGTTCAGACGCAGAGTTTGCCAGCGGAATACAAATCCATCGCAACGGCATCATCTTTATAAAAGGGCAAGCGCTTCCCGCGCGTCCCAAGCTTTCTGACTTGTCGGAAATCTTGGGCGAGCCGGACAGTAAGTGGCTTGAACAAAGATTTAACCGGTTGAAAGTCTCTTTTTGGGATGATTGGGGTTTGTACGCCTTTTCGCGCCTTTGCAAAGGAAAATATCTTGTGGCGATTGACCTTTTTGTCAAAGAGCAGAATTACTGCTGTCCGCTTAAGTTCCCTTTGGCTTCAATAGCCGAAATTTCTTTTTGCGGAAAACCTATTGAAAGCGCGGAACCGTTTAGCCTTGAAATACGGGCGGGAAATTTTTATACAAGAATTTGGACGCTGGATGGAAACCATGAAGTTGTTTCAGATCGCTCAAGAAAAGATGAGATTGTGGTATTGCATTTTGAATTTGGGCGTTTAGATAACGGCAAGTAGGGGCGAGCTGTCATTCTGCCGCTTTGCGGCATTATGGCGTGGAAATCTATTCCCGTGACTTGGGAATGGGTATGGATTATATTTGGTATTGTCGGAGAACCGACAGGAGGTTGTGTATGAAAAAGGTTGTGTTTGTCGCGGTGGCGTTGGCCGCGTGTCTTTCGACTTTTGAATTGAGCGCGAAGGGCAGAACAAAAGCAAAAGAGGTTTCCGGCCCTACGGAAATAATCGAGCACAAAGGAACTGCGTTTGGCGTTGCCCAACCTGACTGGGTGGGCGTGGTGCTTGGCACGCCAAATCAAAAAACTTTGAGCAAGGCATTGGGCATCAACAAGCATATTTGGGTTGTCTCAAAAAGCGGCCCCAATCTTGATTTTGTAAAGACTTGGGCGGATCAAGTTGACGCTCGCGCGGAAATTGGCGCGTCCATCAAACAGGGGATTTCCGATTTTGTGGGCGGCCGCGCTCAAGGCGACAAGTCTGATGTTGAGGAAACTGTCGAACGTTATTCAGCCCGCGCGTCAGCGGTTTCTGTCGCTGGCTTGAACAAAGAAACGGATTGGTGGGTTCTTGGCCGCACAAAGCTTCAAAAAAAGAACGACGCGGAGCCAAAGTACACTTATATTGTCGTGTATTCGATGGACGAAGACATGTATTCAAAGCACATCAAGGAAGCGTTCAATGGCGAAAATGACAAGGTTATCGACGACCTTATCAAATACCTTATGAACTACACGATGGTTGCGGCAAAAGACTAGACTGGTTTTGACGGCGCGGCAGACAGTTTTTTTAGCGGGAGGCGAACATGAAAAAAATAATTCTTTTTGTTTGCGTTTTTCGGCTTGCGCTTTGCTATGCCGCGCCGCCAAAATGGATATTGGATGCGGAAAAACAATTTCCGTCGGAAAATTTCATAGCCGCTGTGGGGGAAGGCTTGTCTGAAAGCGCGGCGAAAAAAGCGGCGCTTGCGGAATTAAGCGCTTTTTTTGAGCAAAGCATAGCGGCGAAAATCAACGCATGGCAGGAGATTGCGGTCGGCAGTTCTAACAACTGCGAAAACGCGAATGTCGCGCAAACTATTTTTGCGGAGAGCCGCTCTGAGCTTTCTTGTGTTCGTTACGCTAAAAGTTATTTTGACAAGAGGCGGAACAGGTGGTCGGCTTGCGCTTACATCGTAAAGAAAGATGCGTGGTATGTTCTTGCGCAAAAAATTGACGTGGCCATGTCTGAATGCGCGGAGGCGGTCAAGCTTGCGCGCTTGGAACCGCGAGCGCTTCAAAAAATCATTCTTTTGAACAAGGCCAAAAAATATTATGACGGCTTTTCCGCGTTGTACAAAAACGCGTTTGTCGTGTATCCGGCGCGTTGCGAAGCATTCACCGCGTTCGCAAAAAAAATTGTTCGCGATTTTAATCTTTTGTCCGCTCTAAAAAATAAAGCCACAATTACAGTTTTTGTGGTTGGCGATAAAGGGAATAAAATTCGCGGAAAAATCTTGGATTTGCTTTCGCAAAATGGAATCGCGGTCGCCTCCTTTGGCGGAATCTATGAGCTTCGCGCGAATGTTGATTGGAACCAAAGCCGATTTGACAGCGAACGCGGCGCGATTTATTCCAGCGTTCCCCAAATTGAAATTTCAATAAATGGAAAAGACGGAACGACAGTTTCTTTTGCTGGAAAATGTGAAAAGGTTTCTGCGTATAATTTTGAAACGCTGGAACGGCTGGCCTTGCATGGCATGGAAACGCTTTTAGACGAGCGATTTATTCTTGAATCTTTCAATTGAGTTTTGGAGGGCTTGTGAGAGCGAAAAATTTAGTTTTTGTATTCCTTTCTCTTTTTTGCTTGAATGCGGCTCGCGCGCGGGAAGATATAGACAGCGTGATAAAAAAAGCCGCCTCTGATATAACCGAAAGATGTTCCGCAAAAGCGGTTCTGGCTATTGATGATTTTGAAAGTCCCGCGAAAAAACTGACTCTTTACGTTCGCGAACAATTGGCCGACGCTATTAGCGAAGAAAGCCGCGGAATGAAAATAGTTACCCGCGAGCGCATGGGTAAAATCGAACGGGAGCTGCGGTTTCAGAATTCCGGCGTGGTCAGCGAAAAGACAATTGTTTCAGCGGCGGAAAGGCTTGGCGCCCGTTACATTCTTTTTGGTAAATTGGAAGAATACAAAAACGGCTGTTCTTTGCTTGTCAGAATGTTGGACGTAAAAACCGGCGCTTATCTTTTTAGAAGAACGTATCAATTTCAATATTCGCAAAAGGCGGAGCAGCTTTTGGAACGTTCGTCGTCATTTAAAAAAACTTCGTTCGCGCTTTTTTGCGAGGCCAACAAAAATTCAATCGAATCAATCGCTCCGGCTGCAGGCCTTTCGTTTGACTATGCTTTTTGCCGAAAGCTTTCCGCGGGAGCCAAAATTGCCGTGAGCCATGACATTCACGAAAAAGAAAACAAGGTTTTTGCCTTGGAAACATTGGCCGCGGCCCGCTGGTATTTTGCCTCTTTGAGCGGAGAGCCTGTCACCGGTTTTTTTGTTGAGGCGCAAGTTGGCGCCGTTTTTTTGCTAGTCAATTCTGAATTGTGTTCTAAATTTGACGGCGGAGCGGGGGCAGGCTGCCGCATTGCGTTTGGCGGCTTTTATTTGGAGCCGGAAATTCGCTTTGGCTATCCGTATATTTTTGGCGCGGGAATCGCGGCGGGAATGAGATTTTAGCTTTGGGGAGGAACGAATGAAAAGAGTTTTTGCTTGTGTTGCCGTTATTGCGGCGCTTTCGCTTTTTGTTTCTTGCGAAAACCCGCTGTTTGTGGAAGCGACGCGCCTTTACAAAGTGGATTTTGAAACGAACGGCGGCTCGTCAATTCCGTCCTGCAGGACTGATAAAATTGAAAGCGCTCCGACAACCCAAAAGGAAGGCGAGCGCTTCATGGGCTGGTACTCAAACGCAGCCTTTGCAGGCGCGCAAGTATCCTTCCCTTTTACGCCCGCCGGCAACACGATTCTCTACGCAAAGTGGCTGAAAACTTATCATGTTCGCTTTGAGACGAATGGCGGAAGCGAAGTTCCTGATATGGACACGGACTTAATAACCGACCCGCCGGCGTCAACAAAAGAAGGCTGGACGCTTTTAGGCTGGAGCGCTGATCCAGAATCAAAAAAACAAATTTCGTTTCCTTATGAATTGACGGAAGACACAATATTGCGAGCGCTTTGGACAGAGAGCTCTAACACGCTTTATAAAGTCGAACATTACAAGCAAAGCGCGTCTCTAGCGGAGGAGTTTGAGTCTTATGAGTTTGCCGAATTTGAGACGCTTGCTGGAAAGACAAATTCTTTGACGCAAGCGCTTGCAAAAAATTATGAAGGTTTTGTCGCAAAAACTTTTTCGCAAGAAACAATTCGCGCCGACGGTTCGACCGTGGTGAAGATTTTGTATGATCGTGAAAAATACATTGTCGCCTTTAACGCTAACGGCGGAACGGGAACAATGAACGCGCAAGAGTTTTATTATGGCGTTTCCAAAGCGTTAAAAGCGAACGCCTTTGAAAAACAGGATTGCGTTTTTACGGGATGGGCGACAACCGCTGACGGCGTTTCTCTTTATGGCGACGGCAATTCCTATTTTGCCAATGCGAACGCAACGCTATACGCTGTTTGGAGAGAAATAGAAAACGCAAGCTATAAGGTGGAGCATTGGAAGCAAATGGCGCTGCTGGACAGCTACGAACTTGCAATCGATGGCGTGGAAACGCTTTTTGGAAAGCAAGGCGCTCAAACCGCAGCCGCCGCAAAATCATACGCGGGTTTTTCGCCAAAAGCTTTTTCCCAGAAGACAATCGCCGCCGATGGTTCGACTGTTGTGAAAATTTATTACGACCGCGAAAAATACGTCGTCTCATTTAACGCCAACGGAGCAGGCGGCGACATGCCTTGCCAAGATTTTTATTACGGCGTTCCGCAAGCGCTAAGCGCCAACGCGTTTGAAAAGCCAGGCTACAGTTTTGACGGTTGGGCGGAATCTGCCGACGGTGAAATTCTTTATCAAGACGGCCAGAACGTGACGGTGAATGGAGCGAAAACGCTTTACGCAAAGTGGTTTTACGGTGTGGCAGCGACCAATGAAACTGTAAAGAATTTAAATCTAACAAGCCTTTTTGATTCTTGCGTTGTTAAAATTTGCGGCGAGATTTCCAATTCAACCCTGGATGCTTTGGCGCAAAAAATTGCGCTGGCGAACAAAGACATCACGCTTGACTTGTCTAAAAGCCACGGTCTTGTGGCTGTAAGCCCGACAAGCGAAAATGAATCTGTTTTTAAGGATTGCGCGAAGTTAAAGTCCTTGCTTTTGCCAGATGGACTTTCCACTATAGGTAGTTATGCGTTTAAGAATTGCTCGATTTCTTCCATCTATATTCCGCCAAGCGTAAAAACAATTGGATCATGGGCATTTTATAGATGCAAAAATATTGATTCTATAAAAATGGATGGGGTTGAAACAATAGGGGATTACTGTTTTTATGCTTGCAAAGCTTTGACGAGTGTGTCAATAAAGAATGCAAAAACCGTCGGCAGCTACGCTTTCGCTTATTGCGATGGCTTGAAGACCGCTTGTCTTGAAAATATTCAAGCGGTGGGAAACCGTTCTTTTTACAATGATGCGAATCTTGAATCCGTCGTTCTTGCAAATGTTAATTCCATCGGGACGCGAGCGTTTTCGAGCGATGCAAAATTGAGTCGGGTTTCAATGTCGAACGTCAACGAAATCCGCGATTTTGCTTTTGAAAAATGCGCAAACTTGGCTGATGTGAAAATCGACGCTTGCATAGTGGAGCAGGGGGCTTTTGAGAATTGCGCTGTCCTTACCTCTGTGACAATAGGAAGCCGCGTGGCGGAATTGCGAAATTATTACAAGTCTTCCAGCGAAGCCCATAAAGTTTTTGAAGGATGCGGGGCGCTTTCGTCTGTCGAATTTGAAGATGCCGCAAATTGGCGCTATAAGTATTCCGATTCATATTCTGTCTCTCTTGACGTGAGCAACGCAGCTAGCAATGCAAGTTATTTAAAGGGTTATAGAGGTGAATATGTGTGGTATAAAGAAAAATGAAAAATATTCAAGTTTATTTTGTCGAAAAGCGGCGCTTTGCCGCAAGGAGTGTTTTATGGAACGAAAAATGTGGTCTAGTTACGAAGAGTTGCAGGAACAGTTGAAAAGCGTTTTGTCCACGCTTGCTCCGCTGGAACAAGACGTCCTCAAAATGCGCTTTGGCCTTGACGACGGAAAATGCCATACGATAAAGGAAGTGTGCGACCGTTTTGGTATGACGCGTTTGGAAGTGCGCACGGTGGAAGCCAAGGCCTTGCGGCGGGTGAGAACGCTTGCATCAGTTCCAAAACGCGTCCGCGTCGCGCAAAAAGATTTTGGCAGCGCCACAGGCGAAGAACGGTGCGAGGCGAATAAACGGGTTTTTGATTATGTTGGGAAGTTTTTTTGAGGGAGGGAATGGACAAGTTATAATCGATAGTTTATAATTAAAAAATATAAATTGTTGATTGTAGGGGCGAAAATTGAAAGGCTTTAGATGGCATAGGAGAAGAATTTTTCTTGATGAATACAACGGAAAAATGGGTGTTAAGAAAAAAGATTCTTCTAATGTTGATGGTGAACAAGAATCGAAATTATGTGCCGCTTATAGAGTTGCTTCCGAAATACGACAGTTTGAAATCGAATTATTTTGGAAGCGGGCGACATTCTTTTGGGCGTTCATTGTTGCGATTTATACTGCGTACTATCAAGTTTTAACCAAAATATATGATTTAGGCGATGGTTTTTGTCCACGTTATCAGCATGGTGTTATCCCTCTCCTTGTTCTTTCTGCAGTTGGCCTTTTCTTTTGTTTTTCTTGGCTTCTTTCGAGTTATGGGTCTAAGCATTGGCTAGAAAATTGGGAAAATCATTTGGATTTACTGGAGGACTATGTTACAGGCCCGTTGTATAAAACATACGAAGCGGGAAAGGCATATTCCGAATCAAAAATTACAATTGCGGCTGGTTGGGCTGTTACAATGTGTGCATATGGATTGTTGCTCTATGAATTTGCAAATCTGCTTCTATGCCGTGTAAAATTTGAGAAGGGAATTGTAGCTGTACTTGTTACGATTGCATTTGCAATTATTACGGTTGTTTGCTTGTTTTTATATTCCAAGATTGTTATAGGTAATGTTTCTGATAGTGGGGAAATTAGTTTTCAAACAAAAATATATGAGGAAATATAAGTGATTAACAAAGGTCAAATAAAGTATTTGAATGAAATAGTTTTGGCGATTCTTGGATTTTGTACAACTTGTATTTGTATTTTTTTGTATCTGGGAGATGATTTTGTGAAAAGAACGATTGTTGAAAATGCAGTGGCAATTATCGTCTTAATATTCGGATTAATTCTAGTTGCGATAGGAATTGCTTGCTTTCGCTTTTCCGAACAAGAGACATTTTGTATAGAGCATGATGGATTGTTTATAATGCATAAGAAGGCGATCGTTGTCATTGGTAAAGAAAATGCTCGTAATAATATTTCCTATTATGAAGATTGTGAAATTGCCTTTTCTGAAATAAAGGAGGGCGATACAATTTATCTATTTGGGGGCGATTTTTGCCTGAACGGCACATTGTTTGCTAAGTTGTCTAAAATGAAGAATCTTACTGTAAAATTTATGGGGACAAATTGTAAAATATATACATCTAATGAAATTCAGCCTGATGATAAGACTGTTAAAAACAATAAAGGAGAATAGAAGGTATGTATTGTAAGAACTGTGGAAAGGAAATTTCAGATGACGCTATGTTTTGTTCTTACTGCGGAACAAAACAAGAAGTTGTTGAAAATGAGACTGCTGCTAACCAAGCGACGAAAAAACATGATACTCACGAAATGACAAAATTAGCAGAAATAATTATGGGGAAAACGTTGTTGTTTCCCGTATCAGCTACAAGGAGAATTTATCAAGGTTTTTTTGATTGGAATTTTGATATTTTTTCTGATGCAGTTTATCTTGGACGAGATATGGTGCTTGAGCATGAAGATGTTATCAAGTCCTTGGCGCAGAGTATAGTTGACGATGTAAATTGTAATGAGTTTCTTTTGGAGAAAGCTCATAAATATTATGAATTCGCAATAAAAGAGGCGCTAAAAGATGTAAGAGCAAAAAAAACTGGAGATTTGTATCTTATTCTTGTTGGAATTGGTGGTTTTGGAACTGTTGTAAAATGTATTGTAAAGATAACAGGAATGCTTGGAAAATACGAGTACATTGCTGGAATAATTTGTCAATGGGAAGTTACCCAAAATAACTAATTTTGCTTCTTTTAATGTGGCTGATGAAATTATAGATTATATTGCTTTGTTATAATTGGAGGCCCTTTCACAATGTCCTATGCAGATTCATGGAATAAAATTGTAGTGCAAGTAAAAAAAAACATCAACAGCAAAGAGGAAATTGTTCAAGCCTCATGGGAGTTGCTGTTTTCTACGATATTCAATTATCCAGATTCTGATATTGATTCTCAGCGCTCCGTCAAAATGGGCGTTATGAAAAAACGGGCGGACATCGTCGTTAAAAACGGCGGCGAGGATTTGTTCATCGTGGAATTAAAGCGCCATGCGTTGCACGAAGGTCAGGAGCAGCTTTTTAGCTACTTGAACCAACTAAAGGTCGATTTGGGCGTTCTTGTCTGCGACAATCTTTATGTTTACGACTATGATTTTACGGCAAAAAACGACGCTTATTCCGTTCTGGAAATTCCATTCGCCAACGATGATTCTAACGGCGCTCGTTTTGTGGAACTGTTCTGCAAGGAAAATTTCGACAAACAAAAAATAAAGGATTTCATAAATGAAGGCAACGCCAAAAAACAGGCCGAATCCGACATGAAAAACGAGCTTTCTTCCGAGCTTGCAGTGCGATTGCTAAAAGAATATTTTGCCAAAAAATATCCAACGATTGAAAAAGCCCAAATTGAAAAGATTCTAGCGGGGTATAATGTTTCGGTTTCCAAGAAGTCTTTATATTCGCCAGCGCCTGTGCCTCAAAGTATTAATGAAAATTTCTCAAATACTATTTCTACATCACCAGAAATTATTCTTATGATTGGTGACAGAGTGGTTTCATCTTCAGAGTTTAAAAGCAAATTATTAGAGAAAAGAGTTGCAAAACGCATTTGGTATTATGAAAATAAAACGGAAGAAGATGTTTGGGAAGCGCGTGATTTTAAATCGGAATCTGGGCTAATTGGAAATATTCGTTCAACTAAATTTAGACATTGGCGGACATCCAAACTAAAGAAACTTGTCTGTATCATTTCCGAATAAGTAGAAATACACTTTTCTTGACAACTTTTGCGTTTTCGGTGTCATTTTTACCCAAATCCGCCTGTTTTTCGGTGTCATTTTGTTCCACTATATTTCTGCTTAAATTATATTTGAATTTCGTTCACCCGCTTGCGCCTTTCCTTCCAGTCGTTCACAAGTTCCTTGGGCTCTAAGGGCGAGCCTCGACTATTTTCTTATCTCTATACAAATAAATAGCCTTTTGTCCGAATTCCCAAAAAAATAATTTCACTTTCTCCTAAAAATTCGCGCATTTTTTGATAAAAATTCATACCTTATAGTTGGAAGTTTTTTTATTGACACCCCCTATTTTATAGGGTATAATGTGGAGGTTCTGGTTGACAAGGGAATTTATTGAAACGCCGTCTTTTACAAAAAGATGGTTCGACCTTGGATTTACGGATGACGATTTGTCGGAGCTGCAACAGTTCCTAATAAAAAATCCGAACGCGGGCGACATGATGATTGGGTGCGGTGGATTGCAAAAATTGCGTTATGCGTTTGATGGCATGGGCAAAAGCGGCGGCGCTCGGGTTTGCTATGTGGATTTCGCTCATTTTGAAAAGACCTACTTGATTCAAGTCTTTTCAAAAAACGAAAAGCCAAATCTAACCGCGGCGGAAAAGAACGCGGTAAAAAAAACTGTTGGCATGTTAAAAGAGGAAGCCTGTAAAAATTGGAGGAAACGCAATGAGCAAACACTTTGACGATTTGATGGCCGGCTTGAACGAGGCGATTGCCATTGAGCGCGGTGAACTTAAAGGTAAAAGAACTGTTTATGAAATTCAGCCTGTAAAAAAATACGACAACGCGCAAATAAGGCGCATAAGGAATTCAGTTGGAATGACGCAAGCTTTGTTCGCAAGTTACATGGGCGTTTCTTGCAAGACTGTTGAAGCGTGGGAAAATGGCGTGAACCATCCTACGGGAAGCGCCTGCCGTTTAATCAGCATGTTGGAAAACAAGGCTTTTGAAAGGCTTCCTTTTGTTCGCAAATTGGTGTCGCGGTGATCCCTCCCTCAATATTGCGCAAAATTCCGCGATTCGCTATAATAGAAAATTGTGAAAGTTACGTCTGTTTGTTTGAGTCCGACGATTCAGAGAACTGTTTCGTTCAAGACATTTTTGCTTAACAAAGTAAACCGCTCGGAAAAATATGGGGTGTGGGCTTCGGGAAAGGCTGTGAACGCTGCGCGCGTTTTGAACCAGCTGGAGGCCGGCTCCGTTCGCGTCGTTTGTCCGCTTGGCGAAGAGAACCAAAAGCGCTTCACCGAATTTGCGGAAAAGGATTCTCTCCTTCTTAGCCCGGTGACGATTCCCGGAAACACGCGCGAATGTTGGACTGTCCTTGACAAGACGGCCAAGACTACGACGGAGCTTGTCGTGGGCGAGCCCGCCGTTGAAAAAATGCCGCAAAACAAAGTGGACGAATTGATGGACGCGGTCAACGAAAGCCTTAGCGACAGCGACGCGCTTTTGATTGCCGGAAGCCGCCCCGCGATTTGGCCGGACAACCTTTCATGCGACATTTGCAAGGCCGCTTGCGACGCGGGAAAAATCACGCTTGTCGATTTTTGGGGCGACGACTTAAAGAGAACGTTAAAGGCTTGCGAGCCGACGGTAGTTAAAATAAACGAAGAGGAATTTTTTTCAACCTTCGGAGGAAAGAGTGGCGTGGCGGGCTTAAAGTCCGCCCTCACGACAGCAAGCAAAAAACACGACACGATTTTCATCGTCACTCGCGGAGACAAGGCCACTTACGCCGCCCAAAAGGGAAAGGTCTTTGAGGCCGACACCGAAAAGGATTTGAAAATCGTGAACACGACCGCTTGCGGAGACGCTTTCGCCGCGGGCTTTTTGCACGAATATTTAAAGAGCGGCGACGTTCAAGCCGCGCTCAAAAAAGGAACTTGGTGCGCCGCCCGCAACGCGGAAAACGAGTGCCCCGGTTCCCTCCAATAAAATAAGGACAATAAAAATGGCAGTTGACGAACACTTGCAGACTGTGCGCCATTCTTTGGCCCACGTTATGGCGGAAGCTATTCAGCATCTTTTTCCGGGAGCGGAATTCGCTATCGGACCCGCGATTGAAAACGGTTTTTACTACGACATCGATTTCAAAGAAAAGAAAATTTCGGAAGAAGATTTTCCCGCGGTCGAAAAAGAGATGCGAAAAATCTTGGCCGGAAACTTTGACTTTGTTCGCAAGGAACTTAGCCGCGACGAGGCGTTGAAGTTTTTTGCGGGCCACCAGTACAAGACGGAACTTATCAACGACCTTCCGGCGGACGCGACGATTACGATTTACACCCAGGACGACTTTACCGACCTTTGCCGCGGCCCCCACGTCTCTAACACAAAGGAAATCAACGCTCAGGCCTTTAAGCTGACTAAGCTTGCCGGAGCCTACTGGCGCGGCGACAGCGACAGGCCCATGCTTACCCGCGTTTACGCCGTCGCTTTTGAAAAGCCCAACGACCTTAAGGACTACCTTAAAATGTTGGAAGAGGCCGAAAAGCGCGACCACCGCCGCCTTGGCGTTGAGATGGACTTGTTCCACCTTGACCCCGAAGACCCGGGCCAAATTTTCTGGCACCCCAACGGATGGACAATCTACACCGTGATGCAGGACTACATGCGCAAGATGGTCCGCCGCGACGGCTACCAAGAAGTCAACACGCCCGCGATTATGCCGCGAAGCCTTTGGGAGCGAAGCGGCCACTGGGGCCACTACCAAAAAAATATGTTCATCACCGAAAGCGAAAAGCGCTTGTTCGCAATCAAGCCGATGAACTGCCCGGGCGCGCTTGAGATTTTCAAGAGCCGCCAGCGCTCGTACAAAGACCTGCCCCTTCGCTTGGCCGAGTTTGGCCACGACGTCAGAAACGAGCCAAGCGGAACCTTGCACGGCGTCATGCGCGTGCGCGGCTTTGTCCAGGACGACGCCCACATTTTGTGCACGGAGGAACAGATTGGAAGCGAGGTCGCCAAGTTCTGCAAATTGCTTAGGAACGTTTATCACGACTTTGGATTTGACGACTTGGTCGTGAAATTTTCTACAATGCCGGACGACCACGTTGGCGACGAAGCCACTTGGCAGCGCGCCGAAAAGGCTTTGGCCGACGCTTGCCACGAGGCCGGCTTGGAATACGAAATCCAGCCCAAGGAAGGCGCCTTCTACGGACCCAAGCTTGAGTTCAAGCTTTACGACACCCTTGGCCGCGAATGGCAGTGCGGAACGATTCAAGTTGACTACCAGCTTCCCAGCGCCGAGCGCCTTGACGCGACTTACATCGGAGCCGACAACCAAAAGCACCACCCGGTAATGTTGCACCGCGCCGTGCTCGGCTCTTTTGAGCGCTTCCTTGGAATCTTGATCGAAAACTTCGCCGGAAACTTCCCGGCTTGGCTTGCCTTTGAGCAGGTTGCCGTCGTTCCGATTTCAAACTCTTTTGACGACTACGCGCGCAAAGTCAACGAGGCTCTTTTGGCCGCGGACATTCGCAGCGAGGCTTACTTGTCGGAAGAAAACATGAAGGCCAAAATCAAGATGATCACAAAGGAGCACAAGACTCCCTATATCTTGGTTGTCGGCGAGCGCGAGCAGGCTGAAGGAACGGTCGCTGTCCGCTTTAGGCAGTCGAGCGGCCTCCAACAGCAGACGATGAAGATTGAAGATTTCGTCAAGTACGTCCAAGAAAAAGTCGCGACGCACTTTAACGGAATTTAAGTTGAACTTATAGCAAGACCAAAAAATGCCGCGGCTTTCCTGTCGCGGCGTTTTTTTGCGCGGACTGTCATTCTGCCGCTCTAACAGACTGTCATTCCGAACTTGTTTCGGAATCTAAAAAATCAATTTGCCAGAGAGCGCGAAAATGCTTTCGGTCAAGCCGCGGCCGTCGGTCAGCGAGCCTATCGGCAAGTAATAGCGGAACTCCAAGCCGGCGGCAATGCGTTCGGTAAAGTTCCATTCCCAGGCGGCGAAAAACTCCGGGTACAAAAAACGCGCGTTGGACCAGAACCAGCTTTGGATTTCCGATTTGTCGCCGCCCGCGCTTCCTGTGGCGCCGGTGTCGCTTTCTCCAACGCCGCCGGCCAAAAGCGCCGCGCGAGCCAAGATTCCTAGGCCCAATCCCGCCTCAACCTGGCAGCTGGCGAACCTAAATGTGGCCGCGGCGGGCAAGTCCATCATGAAGTTTAGGACAAAGGCCGTGCGGTTTTCTATTTCCGCCGGCAGCGCGTTTTGTCCGTCCCACAAGTAGTAGGACCACCAAAAGCTTAGGCGCGGCTGGAATGACAAAAAGGCTTTGTTGGGCCAAATGCCGCCAAACGACAGCGCGAAGGCGGTGGGGCTAGGCGCGCTTTTTAGCGAGCTTTCTGTGTTTACTGTTATGTTGACTCCAAGATTTACGAAGGGAGATATTTGCGACAAAAATTCTTTTCCGCTTTTTGGCGGAACAAAGGAGCCGCCGAAAAGGTTTTGAAATCCGCTCCGCGCGCTGGAGGGCTCGGCTTCTTGGGCTTGCTCCGAATCTTTTGGGACGGCCGCTTCTTGCGCTTGTGAGGAATTTTGTTCCTGGCTAAAAATCGGGGCGAGTGAAAAAAGCGCAAGGGCCGCGGCGGCAAAAATAATTCTTTTCATTCCGCTCATTCCGCGTCCTTGTATAGAATCGGCTTTAGGTCGACTTGCAAAAATCCGGCGCGGCCCGTTTTGTAAAAGTCCGTCTGTTCCCACGCGGCAAAGAGCGTTGTTCCTGAAATTCCAAAGTCTGTGTACTTGTAGCCTTCCGCAAGTTTTGGAAGGCGCAACGCCAAGTTCTTTGAGTTGTTCAAAATTTTGTTGGCGTACAAAGCGCCGTTAAGGTACAAAGTTCCGTCCTCAAAAAGCGCGCCTATCCAAGTTCCGCTAAGCTGAACAACGGAGCGAGCCATGCTTGTTGCGTCCGTTCTTTTTGAATGGATGAACTGCCGCGCCGTCGCTCCGCCCGCGTCCTTGCACTCAACGTAAAAGTCAAAGTCGGCGGGAAGGCCCTTTAGCAAAGACTGGACGCGCTTTGGCGCCGCCGAAAAATCTTTTGGCGAGCGGACGCGGCGGAATTCGTCTTCCGAAGATTTTTGTATCGCGATTAAATTTTTTTCCGGCGAGATGGAAAGGAGCGCGGTCTCCGGCCTGAACTTTAGGTATGAGAAATGCGTTTCGCTTTCTGTGTAATTTTTGATTGAGCAAAACCATTCCGTTCCGTTCCAGCAAAAATCGTTTACCTCGGAGTTTGGCGAGAGCGACAAATTTTCGTATGTCAAAATCGGAAAGTAAACGCCGGAGTCCGCGGTGAACTGAATCAAGAAGGGGCGGAAGGGCTGGCTTGAAGAAATTTTTTCGTTGAAGTAGCTGTTCCTGTAAACAGAATAAATCGGCTCGCCGTTCATGAATACAAGCTTGTCGGCCGTGCGCTCGTCAAAAAATTGCGGGTCTTTGAAAACCTTTACGCCGCTTTGCGACATCACGATTATGCCAAGGCGGTTGGCCAGCGAAAATATTTTTGGCTCGCCGGACTGCGAAACGTCGAGCGGCGTTTTTTCGGCGGACTGGCCCATGCAGGAAATGCGAACGCATTCCGTCCAAGGCTTTTGCAGAGCGGCGCTCGCTTTTTGCGGAGCGTCAACTTGAATGTATCCGTCCTTGTTGAGCGCGAACCATTTGTGCGCCGAATTTTTTTTCTCGATTGCGATCGGTTCGATTTGTTCCGCGTCGCCGGAATTCTTTCCGCAAGAAAAGAGAAGGGTTGAGAAAACAAAAACTGCCGCAAAAAATTTATCTGTGCTTTTCAATTTCCATTCCGCAGAGTGAGTCGCAAATTTCGTTGTACTTGATTCCGGCGTGGCCCTTGACCCAAGACCATTTAAGGTTTTGGAAGGAGGCGGCGAGCGCGTCAAGCTCTTTCCACAAGTCCTGGTTTTTTACCGGCTCTTTGGCCGCGTTTTTCCAGCCCTTGACTTTCCATGATTTTATCCAGCTTGTGATTCCGTTCTTTACGTATTGGCTGTCGCTGTAAACGCTGACGTCGTCGGAGGCGGAGTAATTGTCTTTGCAAAATTTTAGCGCTTGAATCGCGGCGGTAAGCTCCATGCGGTTGTTGGTCGTTTCATGCTCGCCGCCCGAAAGCTGGGTTTCCGCTCCGTTGGCAAGCACCACGGTTCCCCAGCCGCCCGGCCCCGGATTCCCAGAGCAGCCGCCGTCAGTGTAAATTACGATTTCCATTTTTCCCCACTTGCTTTCTATTGTAGCGCTTTTTGGGCAAAAAAACAAGCGAAACGCGCTTTTGCTAATGGAAATATTTACTGCGCTCTCGCGAGCGCGACTGGCAATAACACAATTCTAAAAAAAGATTGTGGAGACTCTATAAAAAAATAGTGAATTATGCTATTATAAATGCATGAACCAAGTCGAGCAACAAAAAGCGGCAAAAGAATTTTCAGCGTTTTGGAAAGATAAGGGCGACGAAAAGCAAGAGTCCCAAAGATTTTGGATAGGCCTTTTGGGAGACGTTTTCGGCGTTACAAGCCCGGCAAAATACATTGAATTTGAAAAACGCGTTCAGCTGACGCATACAAGCTACATCGACGCTTACATCGCCGACACAAAAGTTTTGATTGAGCAAAAGGGAATAAAAATCGATTTGCACAAAGCTTACGAGCAGAGCGATGGAACGGTTTTAACGCCATTTGAGCAAGCCAAAAGATACGCCGATGAATTGCCGAATTCGATTCGGCCAAGATGGATTGTGGTTTGCAATTTTGCCGAATTTTTAGTTTACGATTTGGAAAATCCCCAAAGCCAGCCGGAGCAAATTTTCTTAAAGGATTTGCCAAAAGAATTTTACCGTTTGCAGTTCCTTGTTGACCAAAAGAACGAGAACATTCGCCGCGAGGAAGAAATTTCCTTAAAGGCTGGCGAACTTGTGGGGAAACTCTACGACGCTCTTGTCAAAGAATACATTCCTCCGGCTGGAACGGATTCCTTATCCACAATGCAGTTAAGGTCTTTGAACATTCTTTGCGTTCGCATTGTGTTCTGTCTTTACGCCGAGGACGCAGGGCTTTTTGAAACAAAGACCGCTTTTGAGGATTACATAAAGTCTTTCGCGCTTGAAAATCTTCGCGCGGGAATAATCTCTTTGTTCAAAGCCTTGGACACTCAGTTAAAAGACCGTGACAAATATGACTTAAAGCTAAAGCCTTTTCCGTATGTGAACGGAGGCCTTTTCCGCGACGAGCAAATTGAAATTCCAAATTTCACACAAGACATTGTTGACGTGATTGTGAATTATTGCGCGCCGTTTAATTGGAGCGACATAAGCCCTACGATTTTTGGAGCGGTTTTTGAAGGCACTTTGAACCCTGAAACGCGACGTAAGGGCGGAATGCATTACACTTCCATACAGAACATTCACAAAGTGATTGATCCGCTTTTTATGGATGATTTGAACGTCGAGTTTGATGAAATCTGTTCGATAAAATCCGCGAAACAAAAGGCGGAAAAACTTTTGGCTTTTCAAGGAAAATTGGGCGGATTGAAATTTCTTGACCCGGCTTGCGGAAGCGGAAATTTTTTGACGGAAACTTATCTTTGCTTGCGTCGCTTGGAAAACAAGGCTATTTCGATTTTTAACAAGGGCGACAAGGCCTTTGGCTTTGACGAATTCATAAAAGTTAGCATAAACCAATTTTATGGAATAGAAATCAACGACTTTGCGGTGACTGTCGCCAAAACCGCGCTTTGGATTGCGGAAAGCCAGATGGTTGCGGAAACAGAAGCGATACTTAGCCAAAATATTGATTTTTTGCCACTTACCAATCACGCGAATATTGTGGAAGGAAACGCGCTTCGCATGGATTGGACAACTCTTTTGGAAACTGCCGAAACAGGCTTTTTGTTTGCGGAAAAGCTCAACGTGTATAAAATCGGCAAGAATTCGGGCGATATTCCAGTGCATGACAGCGCTTTGCAAAATGACACGTCGCTTTACGGCAGAAAGTTCAAAGAATTGAATGTAATGACAAAAGAGGTTGAGGAAAAAGAGCTGCCTGAGGCAAAGAAAGAAAAGATTGTCTACGATTACATAATCGGAAATCCGCCGTTTGTAGGCGCGAGATGGATGGACAAGCGGCAAAAGGAAGACGTTCTCTTGACATTTGGAAAAGATTGGCAAGGCGTGGGTGATTTGGATTATGTTTGCTCTTGGTATAAAAAGGCTTTGTCCGCAATCAAAGATCAAAAGACCCGCTGCGCGTTTGTTTCCACAAATTCAATCGTTCAAGGAAACGCAGTGGCAATATTGTGGAAACGGCTTTTCGCGGAGGGGCTCCATATCGATTTCGCTTGGCAAACATTCAAATGGTCAAACGAAACTGCGGACAAGGGGAATATGGCTGCGGTTCATTGTGTAATCATAGGCTTTTGCACTGAGGAAAATCGCAAGCAAAAAATTATTTTTCAGGCTGATGGGCAAAAAATCGTTGCTAGCAACATCAACGGCTATCTTTTGAACGCTCCGAATGTTTTTATAGAAAGCCGTAAAAATTCCATTTGCGACGTTTCTCAAATGGTGTTCGGAAGTATGCCTAATGACGGCGGGAACCTTATAATTGAGAATGAAGAATATGATGATTTTATAAAGAATGAGCCTGCTTCTGTAAAATTCATTAGAAGCTTTCTTGGCGCTGAGGAATTCATTAACGGCAAGAAACGCTATTGCCTTTGGCTTTTGAACGCAAGCCCCGCCGAGTTGAGGAAAATGCCGCTTGTTTCCGAGCGTGTCGGAGCGGTCAAGAGGCTTCGTTTGTCCAGTAAAAGAGAGTCTACTAAGCGGTTGGCTGACACGCCTTGGCTTTTTGGCGAAATCCGTCAGCCGGAGACGGGAAATTATCTTTTGGTTCCACGTGTTTCATCTGAAAATCGCCGTTATATTCCAATTGGTTTTGTCGATTCCGATGTGATTGCAAGCGATGCCGTTTTGCTTGTTCCAAACGCGAATTTATATGAATTTGGAATTATGACAAGCGCGGTTCACAATGCTTGGATGAGGGCAGTCGCTGGGCGATTAAAAAGCGATTATCGTTACTCGGCTTCCCTTGTTTACAATAATTTTCCGTGGCCTAATCCAACTGAGGAGCAAAAGGAAAAAATTGAGCGGACGGCTCAAGCGATTTTGGATGCGCGCGCAAATCACCCGGATTCTTCGCTTGCCGATTTGTACGACGAAACTTTTATGCCGCAAGACTTGCGAAAAACTCACGAAGCCAACGACAAGGCTGTTATGGCTGCCTACGGATTCAAGTCAACTGTGTCAGAATCTGAAATCGTAGCGGAATTGTTCAAGCTGTATGAAAGCTTGGTGAAATGAATAGTGGAAGAAAATATGTTGCAAAAGAAAACGATTTGTCCTGAATGCTATAGCGAGTATCCAAGAATTACGCCTTTTTTTGCGTCAGAGAACTGTTTGAAAAATCACAAGCAATATAAATGTCGAACTTGCGGTCGTTTGGTGTGCATTGATAAAAATACCGAGATTTCTTATTTCTCAAAATTTAATTTTAAGGAGGCCGCTCGGTATTTGCTCCGTGGCGGCGAGGCTTTTTTTAAAGAAGAATGCGCTGTATTTGAGAAACGGGGTAACAACAACAGTTATTTCCAGATTCTTCCAGTTTATGGCAATCTTTCAAGCAAGAAGCCTGCTTGTTTTCTTCCAACAACATATAGACAGGCAGTGAAAAAGCAGACGGGACTTCTTTCTGAGGAAGAAGTGAAAAAATATATTCTTGAACAAAACGAAGAAAGAAGAGTTTGCGATTATTCTCAATTCCTTGAAGAAAATCTGAACGAACAAAATTTGGAATTTAAATTCACTCAATATGACATAGGAATAATTAAATGCTCCCTAAAAACAAAGTATGAAAGCTTTTGTCTGTATTTTTATGATGACGAAAATTCAGAAGTGGAAACATCAGATTTTGTTATGCTTGCAAAATGGTTTTATAAAATTTCGTCAGAAAAAGCAGATCCGTCGGATATATTTAAATTGTTTCCAATTGATGGAGATGCGAGATGCATTAAAGCGGAGAATGGTTTTTTACGTGTCTATGAGTTTTACAGTCCCAGTGATGAAAATCTAAGGCTCTCATGTTTTTGCTCGTATAAGGTCATTTTTGATAATTATAAGTCAGCTTTAAAATCATTTTTGAAAAACGGTTATAACAGTAAAATGTGGGAAAGACTCTCTTTTGATCCAGACGACGACGCTTATTACGATGGGATTGAAGGCGCGCCGCTTGAAAAAATTTATGAATGCATTGAAAAAATAGAATAAGTTTATAATTGATAATCAATACTGTCCGTTTCTCACAAAATCATCCTTCAAAAAACTCGTAAATTCTGTTCACGTAGTCGGGGGCTTCGTCGTAGACTGCGTGGCCGTAGTTTTTGTAGACATAGGAACGGGCGGATGATCCGGCAAGGCGCGCAATTTTGGGAGCCGCGTCCGCGCCAAAGATTTTGTCAAGGCCTGCTCCAACGGCAAGGATAGGGCATTTTATTTTTGGAAGAATGTCGGACGCGTCAAAGCCTAAAAGGGCGCGCGCAAAAGTGGCGAAGCGCTTTAGTTCGTCGCCAGTCGCTCCAGCCAAGGAAGCCATAATCGCGTCCTCGTATCGCTCGTAAAAGCTTGGTGTGTAGACCGCTTGGGCAAAGGCTTGGTTAAGTTCGGAAAGTCTTTCTTGGTCGGCCAAGCGCGCCCAGTTTTCTATTATCGCGGCGGCCTCTTTTGTGTTTGCGGTTGTGGAGCCCAAAAATAATTTTGCGACCAAGTCCGGGCGGGATGCGGCAAGCGCTTGGGCCGCGATTCCTCCGGCGGAAATGCCGACGACACAAGCGCCTTTAACTCCAAGCGCGTCAAAGCATTCGGCCGCCGCTTTTGCCAAAAAGGCCGCGTCGCAGGTTGCCGGCGGATTTAACGGCCGGTCCAACAAATAAATTTTATAGCCGTCCAAAAATTTTTGGTAGCGCTCGGCCACGCCTTGCGCGAATGGCATCAGGCTTTTTGTAAAGATGCCAGGCAAAATGACCAGCGGCTTTTTCCCGTTCCCAAAAACGGCGCATTCGCATTGCGCGGATTTTGTTTGTACTGTCGTGGCTCTAACTTCCATTTTATCAAATGATATAGAAAAAAAGAAAAAGATTCTAGGTTTTTCCGCGTGAGGGATTGTCAGTCCGCGTGAGCGGACAAGTAAATAAATTTCCTAGACAAAGCGGAACGTAGTTACGCATTGTAGGCGCGGCGCAGCCGGACGCGAACCGAAGGGAGCGGCTGAAGCGACAGCGGAACGCCGAAAAGCCCGGCCCGGAGCGGCTTTGGCGCGCAGGGCACGCCCAAAAAATTCTTCAAAATTCCCCTTGTCGAATCGCTTTTTTTTTATTAAATTTAAAAGTGTAAAAAGAAAATCTTCCAACAAAATTTCTACGGAAATTTCGTATAGGAATTTATAGGAGTAAAGTAATGGCAAAACAGTTGTTGTTCAATGAAGACGCGCGCAGAAAGTTGCTTTCGGGCGCTGAGCAAATCGCAAAAGCGGTGAAAGTTACGCTTGGACCTTGCGGCCGCATGGTAATGCTTGACAAAAAATACGGCTCGCCCACAATCACAAAGGACGGCGTTAGCGTCGCAAAAGAAGTTGAGCTTAAGGACCCCTACGAAAACATGGGCGCCCAGTTCGTCCGCGAAGTCGCTTCAAAGACAAACGACGACGCCGGTGACGGAACGACAACCGCCACAGTTTTGGCCTACGCCTTGGTTCGCGAAGGGCTCAAGTCGGTTGCCGCCGGAATGACTCCGATTGCCGTTAAGCGCGGAATGGACAAGGCCGTCGCCACGACAATCGCCGAAATCAAAAAGAATTCTAAGCCGGTGAAGGGCGCTGACGACATCACCCACATCGCCACAATTTCCGCCAACAACGACGAGGAAATCGGTAAGATGCTCGCCGACGCTATCGAGAAGGTCGGAAAGGACGGAGTCATCACAGTCGAAGAGTCAAAGAACATGGACACGACTGTCGACACTGTTGAAGGAATGCAGTTCGACCGCGGATACATTTCGTCTTACTTCATCAACGACCGCGACAGAATGGAAGCCGATTTTGAAGACCCCTACATTTTGATTCACGACAAAAAGATTAGCACAATGAAGGACTTGCTCCCGATTTTGGAGAAGGTAGCCAACGAAGGCCGCTCGCTTGTCATCATCGCAGAAGACGTTGACGGCGAGGCTTTGACGACTCTGGTCTTGAACACGATTCGCGGAACAATCAAGGTTTGCGCCGTCAAGGCTCCTGGCTTTGGCGACCGCCGCAAGGACATGCTTCAGGACATCGCCATTTTGACTGGCGGCCAGGTTGTTTCTGAGGAAGTAGGAATCAAGCTTGAGAACGCCGACATTTCAATGCTCGGAAAGGCCAAGTCTGTCAAGATCGACAAGGACAACACTACAATCGTTGGAGGCGCGGGCGCAAAGAAAGCCATCAGCGAGCGCGTCGCCGAGATTAAGAGCCAGATTGAAAAGTCTACTTCTACATACGACAAAGAGCAGCTCCAGAAGCGCTTGGCCAAGCTTGCCGGCGGAGTTGCCGTAATCAATGTCGGCGCCACAACCGAAACTGAGATGAAGGAAAAGAAGTTCCGCGTTGAGGACACAATCGCCGCCACTCGCGCCGCTTTGGAAGAAGGCGTAGTAGCCGGAGGCGGACTCGCCTTGATCGAAGCGTCAAAGGCTTTGGAGACTATTCCCGCCGAATTGTCCGAGGACGAAAAGGTTGGATACAAGATCGTCCGCCGCGCTCTTGAAGAGCCGATTCGCCAGATTGCCGACAACGCCGGCGTTGACGGAGCGGTTGTCGCCGCCCGCGCCAAGAGCGAAAAGAAGGGCGTTGGCTACAACGCCTACACTGGCGAATGGGTCAACATGATCGAAGCCGGAATCATCGACCCGGCCAAGGTCACTTGCAGCGCCCTTAAGAACGCCGCTTCTATCGCTGGCACAATGCTCACAACGGAATGCGCGATTACCGACATTCCCGAGCCCAAGCCCGCAATGCCCGCTCCCAACCCGGAGATGGGGTATTAAAAAAGATTTCGGGCCCTAGGCCCGAGAATCTTTTTTAATGTCGAGTTTTGCCTAGCTCGCCGAAAGGCTCGCTTTTTCGCTTCGCGAAAACCGCCAAAACTCGCAGGCTGTTTGGTCAATAAAAAAGCCGGTCCATTTGATATGTACCCCTTTTACTGGACAAAAGTAAAAGGGGTATTTTTATGCGCTACACATTGGAGTTCAAGCTTAGATGCGTTGAGCTTTACAAACAA
>CADBBB010000018.1 GCA_902792795.1 uncultured Spirochaetaceae bacterium
TGCTGTATGAAACGCCGCGCGGTGTCGCTTCCGCCCTGCCCGATTTGCCGCTCAATGCGAGCCGTTCCCAAGCGAAAGGAATGGGCGCTGACGACGCTTCCCTTTTTGAGAAGCATCATCTCGGACGAGCCGCCGCCTGCCTCCAAAATTATGTGGTCGTCGTCCTCAAGGCTGCGCTTTCCGTCCTTAAAACATTCGCGCACGGCCAAATACATGAGGCGGCTTTCCTCAACGCCGTCGATGACGCGGACCACAAAGCCGGTGCGAATGAAAATTCTGTCGATGATTGAATCGCGGTCGCGGCTTTCGCGCAAGGCGGCGGTGGCGATGACGTTTGTGTCGGCGGCCTCAATTCCCCAGGACTTGAGCTGTTCCTTGTAGCGGCTTAAAATTTGAATGCATTGGCTTATGGCGTTTTGCTTGATCGAGCCGCCCGTAAAAATGTCTTCGCCAAAATTTACCGGCATGTCGGAACGGTCAAGGGTGTTCCAATTTCCGTCCGGCAAAACTTCAACCACGCTAAGGCGAATTCCGGTCGAGGCGATTTCGATTATTGCTTCCGGCTTAAAAGAAGCGGCTTGCTGTTTTTTTTTAGCGCTCATTTCCTACAGTTTGTCAATCAACATAGAGCAGCGGCCCGAAGGAATTGGCAGCGTCTTTTTCTTTTGTTCAAGAATGTTGATTGTAAAGTAATAAAGCTTTTCGCTTTATTTGGATTTCCCAGCCTCGGTTGGACTTGTTGGAAAGAATGGTGATCAAGTTGCGCTTGAGGGAAAGGTTTTCGATTCCCATGATTTCCAAGTTGGGAATTATCCAGTCGACCGTTTTGCGCGGAAGGCTGATGAGCAAGCCGATTACGTTCTCAATCATAATCGCGATTGTGGAAAGCGCGACGGTCTGCAAATAATGCGGGCGCGGAAAGTTGGGCTTGCCTTTGAGCGAAGCCTTTCCTTCCTTGCAAGGCAAATAGGCTTCGTAAAGGTCGCCCTTTTCCTTGCGGTTCTCGGGAGTGAGCGCTTCCAAGATGTAGTAGAGGTGGCGTATCGCGCATTCGCGGGCCAAATCGTAGCGCTGGTATTTTTCCAAACCCTTGATGACCATAAAGTTCATCGCGGGGAATACGCTTCCCTTGTAGCCTTCTCCGCTTTCCTTAAAGTCGCGGCTGTCCATGCTCAGCGTGGGGAAGGGATGGTCGGCGCCAAAAGTCTTGGGATTGGTCAAATGCGTTATCAAAGTCTCCGCTCTGTCGGCGTTGGGTATTTCCGCCAAAAGAGGCCAAAAGCCCGCGATCGTCTTTTGCGGGAGCATCTTTTCGTCCTTGTCAAGGTCGTGGTAAAAGCCTGTCTTTTGGTCCCACATCATGCCGTTGATTCTGGTCTTGAGCGAGAAGTAAGCCTTTTTGTACATAAAGCTCAATTCCTTGTCGTTCATGATGTCGCCAAGGGCGGAAAGGTGCAGGACGTTTAGGGCCATCGCGGCGTTGAAGTCAATCGGGTAGACGACCTTTTCGCGCGGGCTGTTGAACATTCCGCTGGCCGCGACAGGGGCGGCGTAAAGGCCGTTGGGCTTTTTGAATTTTTTGTCAATCCAGTTGACGTATTTTACGATGTATGGAATGACTTCCTTTACGCGGCGCTTGTTGGCCAATTTATGGTAAAGGTTGAATTCCGCCCACGCCAAAAGCGGAAGGCAGGCGCCGTCGGGGTTGCCTTTTTCGTAAACCGGCTTTCCGTTCTTAAGGTCGTAGGCCGCGCGGATGGCGCCGTCGCGTTCCTGCTTGGAATAAAGGTAGTCTAAATTTTTGCTCGCGGAATAGTTGCGGTTGGAATAAACTAAGAAGAAAGAAGAGAAAATCGTGTCCAAATGCTTTAAAACGTTCACGCCGTCTTCCGGGTAGACAAAATACCCGTCATTTGACTTGGTTCCTTTTTTGGGGTCAAGCCAGTAGTCGGCGATCCAGTTCCACGTTTTATTGTAAATATCGACAAAATCCTGATCGTAAAAGTGGATTTTGGGAAAATCTCTCTTGTTCATAGTCTGTTCATTATAACACAGATTTTTAAAAAACGCGCAAAAAAAATGAAAATTTATCGAATTTTTTTAGGAAAATTAGCGCGACTGTTACGGAAGGAGGCAAAAAAACGCCCGCCGACCGGGAGCGTTTTTTTTTATTGCTTTGAGCGGACGGGCGCGCTATTTGTCCATAATCGTGATTTCGACGCGGCGGTTTTTGGCGCGGCCTTCTTCGGTGGAATTGTCGGCCACCGGAACTTCCGCGCCCATTCCCTGCGTGAACACGTGGTACTTGTCGCGCACTTTTTTGCGGATCAAATAGTTGGCCACGGCCTGCGCGCGCTCCTCGCTGAGCTTTTGGCGGCTTTCCTTTGTTCCGCGCAAGGCGGTGTGGCCGGTTATGAGCAAGTCGTTGTCGGGATAGGCGTTTAGGATTTGCGCTATTTTGTCAAGCTTGGCGCGCTCCACGTTCATCAAAATGTCGCTGTCGGGCATGAACTGAATGTTTTCTATGCTCAAAGTCAAGCCCTTCTCGCCGGCGGTGACGCTCACGTCGTCGATTCCCAAGTCGGAAATCTTTTCCATCACGGCGGCCACGCTCGCTTCGTCGGCGGTGCGCGCGAACTCCGTCACTTCGGCGCTGGCGGTTCCCTCAAAGCGCAGGACGTTGTTTTCGCTGGTCAAAATTTCAATCCTAAAGTCTTCGCTGTAGTGGTCTATGCAGCCCTTGTCTAAGTCCCAGTAAATCGTTTGGCGCGACCAGCCCTGCGTGGCCACGGGAAGGCCGCCTACGGAAAAGTCAACCTTTCCCATGTCGACGGAATATTCCATTTGATACTCGACATTAAATTTATAGAAGGTTTTTCCGTTTTCGTCCTCGACGGGGCCCAAATATTCATAGTCGGCGTCAAAAGGAATTTTGTACGGGGTCTGAATGTTGAAGGTTCTGCGCAAGTCGTGCGCCTCGTGGCCTTGGGCTGTCCATATATGGCCCGGCTCAATTTCCTCTTTGGGAAAAATCGGAACGTCGCGGACAACCGGCATAAAATACTCGTCCGATATTTCGTATTTTCCCGTAGAGTCGCGCTTAAAGACGCTCTCGTAGTCCTCTCCGTAGCTGAACGTTCCGCCCAAGACGCCGGTGGAATTTTCGCTGGTCATAAAGAGGGCGCTGTGGATTCCCCTGCCCTCCTCGTCAACTCCGGTCACTTGGACTGAAACGCGGTTTATTATTTCCGCGTGGTGATGGAAGCTTCCGTTAAAAAAGACGTTCTCGCGTACGGTGGAAAGAATTCTATATGAGTCGCCTTCCTTGTATTTAAACTGGAAAAGCTTTCCTTCCGCAAAGGAAATGCCGCAAAAGAAAAAAATTAGCGCCGACCAAACGGCTGTTTTATTTTTCATTCCAAGAACCTCGCGCATATTATCGGCAAAAAAAGTTTGCGTTTTGAGCCGATATGTGATATTATATACTTTATAGAAAAATTTGGAGGCTTTCAATGGTTTCGCAAAATTCAAAACAAAAAAGAAAAACCATGCTTGTCAGGCTTTTGGGGGTCATCGCGACTGTCACTGTCGCCTTGTTCGTCCTGCAAAATGTGATAATCATAACGGACGTGCGCATGCAGACCGTGGAATCCAACATCGCGGACATAAACGAAATTTCTTCGGCCTACATAAATTCCACCGGCTTGTATGTGGAAGGCACGATGAACGAGCTTGACGCCTACACAAAGGCGGACGTAATTTTTGACGGCTCGTCGCCGGAACAAATCGGCGCGTGGCTGGCCACAACTCCCAACCGCCGCCCCAACTGCTTTTCTTACGTCCTCTTCATAGCGGCGGACGGAAATTCCTACTACGATTCCGGAAAGCGCGGAAACCACAGCGACCGCGCCTACTACAAAAAAATTGTCGGCGGCGCCGACCAAGTGGTGAACAATCCTACCGTGGCCAAAGCCACCGGAAAGGTCAGCGTCATGTTTGTAAAGGCCGCGCGCGACAACAACAACAGGCTGGTCGGAATGTTTGTCGGCGTTGTGGGCATGGACTACCTGATGGACCTTGTTGGCGGAATCAAGATTGGAAAAAGCGGCTTTGGCTTCATGCTTGACGGCGACGGCGTCGTCATAGCCCACCCGACCCAAGAATTGGTCATGCAAAAAAATTTCATCACGGCGGACGACGTAGGTCCCGACACAAAGGACATGGCCAAGAAAATGGTCGAAGGAAAGAGAGGCAACGCGGAAGTGAGTTTTGTCGACAAAGAAACAAAGTTCAGCGTATTTACAAGCTACGGAAACGTTCCCCACACGCCTTGGTCAATCGCCGTGGCCGTTCCCGTAAAGCAGCTGCACGCCACCGCCGACCGCCTGCGCCAAGTTTTGATCATTGGAAACATAATTCTGGCCTTCATCGTCCTGCTGGTCACGGCGCTCATGACAAGCGTCACCATAAAGCCCTTACGCGGCGTGGTGTCCGCCATCGAGGACATAGCCAGCGGAAACGCCGACTTGACCAAGCGTCTTGACGCGAAGTCGAACAACGAGATTGGCCAGGTAGTCAACGGCTTCAACAACTTTGTCGTAAAGCTTCAAGGCATCGTTTCAAAAATAAAAATTTCCAAGGACAACCTTTCGCTGGCCGACAGCGACTTGGAGGCCGGCATTTCCGAGACGGAACAGAGCATCGAGCAAATCATAAAAAACATCGAGGCCGTAAAGGCCAGCGCGCGCGAACAGCACGAAAGCGTCCAGTCGACGTCAAGCGGCGTGACGCAAATTTCAAGCAACATCGAGTCGCTTGAGAACATGATTCAGCGCCAGTCCAGCGGAGTCACGCAGGCTAGTTCCGCCGTTGAGGAAATGATAGGAAACATCGCGAGCGTCAACGCCAGCGTGGAAAAACTTGCGGATTCATTTGTCACCCTGCGCGACAACGCGAGCGACGGAATTTCAAAGCAAAATTCCGTAAACGAAAAAATCGAGCAAATCGAAATTGAGTCGGAAATGCTTCAAGAAGCCAACATCGCCATCGCGGCCATCGCAGAGCAGACAAACTTGCTGGCCATGAACGCGGCCATCGAGGCGGCGCACGCCGGCGAGGCTGGAAAAGGCTTTAGCGTTGTCGCCGACGAAATCAGAAAGCTCAGCGAAACTTCAAGCGAGCAGTCAAAGACAATCGGCGCGCAGCTTTCTAAAATCAAGGATTCAATCAGCGAAGTTTCAAATTCATCGGCGGACTCAAGCCAAGCCTTTCAGTCTGTGTCGGAGAACATTCAAGCGACGGACGAGCTTGTGCGCCTGATAAGGAGCGCGATGAGCGAGCAGCAGGAAGGCTCAAAGCAAATCCTTGAAGCGCTGCGCATTATGGGAGACGGAACAAGCGAAGTCCGAAGCGCCTCTCAGGAAATGACGGCAGGCAACGAAACGATTTTGCGCGAAGTCCAAGTCCTTAGGGAAAACTCGGCCAAGATTAACGAAAACGTCGAGGCAATGGACGCGGGCGCCAAGAAAGTCGCCGAGACAAAGAACACGCTCTTGGCCTTGAGCCGGCAGATGTCAAGCTCCATTTCCGAAATCGGCGGCGAGATCGACCAATTTAAAGTGTGACAAAATTCTGCGAGTTTTGGGCAACGCCCGAAACTCGACAAGTTCCAGAAAGCTAAAGCCTTTCTGGAACTTAAAATTCCCGCGTGATGTTTTTGAGCCATTTGCCGCTCTTGTAATGAAAAATGTTCACAGGCATTTTTTCAAACTCGTCCAAGTATAGAACCAAGTAGACGAGGACGGGCGGCAAATGCAAGACAAAGGCGGCGACCATTCCGAGCGGAACGGAAACCGCCCACATCGCTATTGTATCCATTATAAATCCAAACTTCGCGTCGCCGCCGGAACGGAAAACGCCGCAAACAAAAACTGTGTTTATCGCCGCGCCCACTATGGAAAAAGCGTTTATGTACAAAAGCGGCGTGAGCATTTTTGTGGCTTCTTCCGTCAATGTGGCCATCTTGAACAAAAGGGGCTGTGAGACGACTAGAGCCGCCGCTCCAATAACACCGGCTAAAATCGTGCTCTTTACAAGGCGGCTCGCGCTGCGGCGGGCAAGGTCGTACTGCCCCGCCCCGATTTCTTTTCCTACCAAGATGGCGCCGCCGTAAGCCATTCCAAAGCAAACGATTGTGGCCAAATTGCGCAAAACGTTGACCAAAGAATTTGCCGCCACCAAGTCGGCGCCAAGGTGGCCCATAATCACCGCGTAAGTGGCGAAGCCCGCGCCCCAAACAACTTCGTTTCCAATCGCCGGAAGCGAATACTTTACAAAGTCGCGCAACAAAACGGCGTTCTTTCTAAAAAGACATTCGGGACGGATTTTTAGCTCCTTGGCGCGGGCGATTACAAAAACGCTGAGCGCGAGTTCCACCACACGGGCGAATGTCGTAGCCAAGGCCACGCCGCGGATTCCCATTTTGGGAGCGCCGAACAAGCCGAAAATAAAAATCGCGTTCCCCAAAATGTTGAGCAAAAGCGCCGCAGTCGTAATTATCGTCACAACCTTTGTCCGCTCAATGCTCTTTAGCGTGGCCTGAATTATTTGCGAAAACGAAAGCAAAAAGTATGACACGCCGACGATGTGAAGGTATTGCGCGCCCGCAAAAATCAAGTCCTCGTCGTTGGTGAAAATTTTCATCAAAAGCCGCGGCGCGAAAATCGCGGCAAGGCCAAAAGCCGCTCCGACCAACGCGGAAAGCTTTGTTCCGATTCCAAAAATAGTTTCTATTGAATGAGTGTCGCCCTTTCCCCAATACTGCGCGGCGAGCATTACCACGCCGCTTGAAAGTCCTATGTAAAAAAGGAACATGACCATTTGCACGTAATTAGCAAGCGACGACGCGGCGATGGCGGTTTGTCCGACATAACCCAGCATAATGACGTCGGCGGAACCGACCGCCGCGCCCAAAAGGTTTTGCAGGGCAATCGGCGCGACAATCGTGAATAGGGATTTATAAAATGAGCGGCGCTCTTTTTGTTCGTCAATGATTTTTTCCATAATAGAAGCAAGCATAAAAGAGCGCGCGGCTTTTGTCAAGGTTGCGCGGAAGGTCGATGCAACCTTTCCGCATTATTGAAAGACAACAAAAAACGCGGGCAAAATGGGGCGGGACGCAGAAAAAAAGACTTGGAGGGGCCCGTCAGCGAAGCGGCTTGGCCGTAGGCATAAAGCCGCAAGCGAAGGACGGGAGGCGCCAAGGATTTTTTTCGTCGCTGGGACCCGCCTATAAAGCCCGCGTTTTTGGGCTTGCTTATATTTGCAGCCACGCGGAAGACGGGCGGACGCAGTCGGAAGCGTTTTTTGTTTTGCCTGACATGCGGAAGACTGGGCGGCAATTTGACAAAGCCGCGCAATTGATTTAAAATGCGCTCGAAGGAATTCAAGGGAAGCGCAGTGGAAAAATCTTATCTTGCCATAGACCTAAAAACTTTTTACGCCTCTGTCGAATGCGTCGAACGCGGCCTTGATCCGCTGACTGCAAAATTGGTCGTGGCCGACGAGTCGCGCACCGAAAAAACTATTTGCCTCGCGGTTACGCAAGCGCTAAAGGCTTACGGGCTTTCGGGCCGCAGCCGCCTATTTGAGGTTGTTCAAAAAGCGCGCGAGGTAAAACTTAAAACCGGAAAGGATTTGGAATACATAATCGCAAAGCCGCGAATGGCCTTGTACATGGAATATTCCGCGCGCATTTACGAAGTGTACCTAAAATATTTTAGCCCGGACGACATTCACATTTACAGCATAGACGAAGTTTTCATCGACGCGACTTCCTACCTAAAGCTTTATAAAACCGACGCGCGCTCCTTGGCGCAAAAAGTGATAAAGGACATTCTGGCAACCACAGGCGTTACGGCCACGGCGGGAATAGGCCCCAACCTCTATTTGTGCAAAATCGCGATGGACATCATGGCAAAACATGTAAAGGCCGACAAAGACGGAGTCCGCATCGCAGTCCTTTCGGTTAAAGACTACCGAAAAAATTTTTGGAGCCACACGCCGCTCACGGATTTTTGGCGCGTCGGAAACGGAACCGCCGCGCGCCTTGCAAAACTCGGCCTTTACACGATGGGCGACATCGCGCGCCGTTCCCTAAAGGACGAAGACTCGCTCTACAAGGCATTTGGAATCGACGCGGAAATTTTAATCGACCATGCGTGGGGCGTTGAGCCTTGTTCAATTGAAAACATAAAAAACTACAAGTCCTCGTCAAAAAGCGTCAGCGAAGGCCAAGTCCTGCAATGCCCTTACACGGCGCAAAAGGCGCGCGTCGTGGTCCGCGAAATGGCGGAAGTCCTTGCGCAAAGGCTGACGGAAAAGCAGCTGGCCTCGGACTTTTTCAGCCTTTACATTTGCTACGACCGTTCCTCCGTCACAGAGGAATACCAAGGAGATGTGGAACTGGACTACTACGGCCGGCCCGCGCCAAAGCCCAGCCACGGTTCCGTCCGCCTTGATCTTCCTACAGCGTCGCTAAAAAAAATCAGCCAAGGCGTTCTTTCACTTTACGACCGGATAACGGACGGCTCCCTTTTTGTCAGAAGAATCAACATCAGCGCCGACAACGTGATTCCCCAAAAGGAAGAGCAGGCCGACCTGTTCACTGACATCGAGGCGCAAAAAAAAGAAATGTCCCTCCAAAACACAATGCTCCAAATTCAAAGCCGCTTTGGAAAGAACGCGATGCTCAAGGCCAGCGACTACGGCGAAGGCGCCACTTTGCGGGAACGCAACGAACAAATCGGGGGGCACAGGGCGTGACAAAAAATTACGACGACATAATTGACCATGAATGGCTCGGTTCTCCAAAACGGCCGCGAATGCCGCTCGCAAGCCGCGCGAAAATTTTTATGCCCTTCGCGGCGCTGCGCGGCTTTGAGGAACTTATAGAAAAGAAAAAATTGGAAATAGAAAAAAGCCGGGAAATAAAAACGGAGGACGCGCCGCAATGAACGTGGACCCAACAATTTTTTTCGCGATTCTCGCAGGCCTTTTGCTTTTGATTGGCCTTGTCGGAACAATCCTTCCTTTTTTGCCGGGACCGCCGATTGCCTGGGCCGGGCTTGTGGCCGCGCATTTTTCGGTCTACTGCAATCTTGAAGTTTGGATCTTGGTCGCCACAGGAATCGCGACCGCTATAGTGACTGCGATTGACTATATTTTTCCGTCGCTTATAACAAAAAAATCCGGCGGAAGCGAGGCGGCCACTTGGGGCTGCAACATCGGCCTCTTTGCGTCGCTTTTTCTTGGCCCCATCTTCATCATCGTCGGCCCCTTTTTGGGAGCCTTTGTCGGCGAAATGACCACCGATTCTTCCGACGCAAAAAAAGCGCTAAAGGCCGCTTTTGGCGCCTTCAAAGGCTTTCTTTTGGGAACAGGCCTCAAAGCGATTTCCGTCATGTGCTTTATTTGGATTTTCTTGTGGAGCGCCTTTTTTCGGTAGGAACGGTATGTCGCTTCGCTAATTTTGCATTTGGAAGTGATTAAACTGCCCGCTCTCGCGGGCGGGCAATCAAGGCACGCCTTCCCGCAAAAAAAAGCAAGCTCCCTTGCGAGAACTTGCTTAGCTACTCGGGCAACCCGGATTTGAACCCGCCTAAAATCGAAGAGCCGTTAAAAATGAAGCGCGCCAGCGGTTCATTTAGGCTCATCGATAAAATGGCGCGGCGGACTTGCCGGCAAGGCCGCCTTCTCCAAATAAAAAAACAGGCTTCCGCAAACGAAAGCCTGTTATATCGGGCAACCCGGATTTGAACCGGGGGCCTCTACGTCCCGAACGTAGCGCGCTACCAGCTGCGCTATTGCCCGTTTCCGCAAAAAGCGGAATTGAAAAAAATACCCATTCCGGAGAATGGGTTAGACGGGAGCGAAGGGGCTCGAACCCTCGATCTCCGGCGTGACAGGCCAGCGCGATAACCAGCTTCGCTACGCCCCCGTAAGTTTTTCTATGTTAGCAAAAATTGTGTTTTATGTCAATAGCGGCAGGGATTTTTTTTAATTTTTTTCGCGCGCTTTGGCCTTGTTAAAAGTAACGGCGCAAAAAATAACCCTTGGCGGACACCAAGGGCTGGAGGAGAACTTTATCAGGAACGTATGTTCCTTACAACTTACATAGTTAGCATATACTAATTTTTATAATCTGTCAATAACTTTTGTCTTATTTTTTGGAATTTTTTTCCACCCACTTTTTTATGCCTTCAACGACGTCCACGTCGATGTCGTGCTCAACTCGGCAAGCGTTCTCTTCGGCCTGGTCTTCGGGGAGGCCGGTGACCATCACCAAAAATTTTGTCAAAAGCTGGTGGCGGCCGTAAACGTCGTTGGCTTTGGCGAGGCCTTTTTCCGTAAGCTGAATCATGTTGCCAAGCCCAAATTCAATGTAGCCGTCGCGCTCCAAAATTCCCATGGCGCGGCTGACGCTGGGCTTTGAAAATCCCAAGTGGTTCGCGATGTCGACGGAACGCACAAAACCGTTTGTGTTTTTTAAAACCAAAATGGCTTCCAAATAATCTTCGCCTGATTCGTACATAATTTTAGTATAGCGCAAATTTCATTTTTGCGCTACATCTTTATACATGGAAAAAACTTTCGACAAAAATTCCGTTCTCCAGCGCAGGGGAACAAATGTCAGCGCCGCGGACGAAGATTCCGCAAGAGCCGCCGCGGCCTTTTGCCGCTTGTATGAATTGATTCGCATTTTGCGCGCGCCAGGCGGCTGCCCTTGGGACCGCGAGCAAACTCCAGAGACCATGCGGCGCGATTTGGTGGAAGAAGTTTTTGAAGCCGTCGACGCGATAAGTTCCGACGACGCTCCGCACGCAAAGGAAGAATTGGGCGACGTCTTTTTGAACACGACGATGATTTCCTATATGTTCAGGCAGAGGGCGGAACGCGGACAAAGCGGCTGGACGCTCGACCAAGCGCTCGACGAGTTGGTGGAAAAATTGATTCGCCGCCATCCGCATGTTTTTGAACAGAGCGAAGGAAAAGCCGTGGCCGACAAGGACGTGAACACAAGCGCGCAAGTTTTGGCGCAGTGGGACAAGATAAAGGAAAAGGTCGAAGGCCGCGAACAAAAATCGATTCTTGACGAAGTTCCGCAAGGCTTTCCTCCCCTTTTGCGCGCGTACAAAATGCAAAAGAAGGCGGCAAAAAAAGGCTTTGACTGGCCAAGCCTTGAGCCTACGCGCGCCAAAATTTTGGAAGAGCTGAAAGAAGTTGACGAGGCCGCGGCAGTTTGCGCATCGCCCTCCGCCGCTGGCAATCCCGACCGCGCGCGCGCCCACTTGGAAGAAGAAGTCGGCGACCTTTTTTTTGCCGCCGTAAACTACGCGCGCAAATTGGGCGTTGACCCCGAGCTTGCGATGAACGCGGCCAACAAAAAATTCTACAAGCGCTTTTCGTATGTCGAACAAAAATGCGCCGAGCGCGGCGTGGAAATGGTTCAAGAAAATCTTGACAAGATGGACGCTTTTTGGAACGAAGCGAAAGGCGAAGAAAACTAAGAAATCAGCCGCCTAAAAAATTCGCATTCGTCGTCGTTGCAAGCGACGGCCTCCGGCAAGTTTGGGTCGCAGTGAAAAACATGCCAAAGCGGCGCCGCGTCCGTTCCGTAAATTTTATATTCATTCAAAACGCCCGCGTCGTCCAAAGCCTTTTTTATAAGCGGCGCTTGCGTCAAAAGAAAGTCGCCCTTGCAAGTCATCACAAAGGCCGGCGGAAAATCTTTTGTCACATAGTCAACGCTGTTTATCAACTTTAACTCGTCGGGCTTTCCGCCGCGCGCAAGCAAGGCTCCCACAAAAAGATCTGTGTGCCCTCCGTCATTAACCGCCGCGACGATGTCGTATATGCCGCAATTCAACGCGACGCCGCGCAAGCAAAGATTCTTTTTTTGAATGAATGGAAAGTTCTTGCGATAGCTGTCGTTTGAAAGCGCGGCGGCGTAAAGGCTAAGCAAGTGCGCGCCCGCCGAGTCGCCCACCGCAAAAACGTTTTGCGCGTCCAAGCCGTACTTGTCGGCGTTGTCGCAAATCCATTTAAAGACATTTTCCGTGTCTTGCAGCGACGCGGGGAACTTGGCCTCCGGCGCGAGGCGGTAGGAATAGTTTACAACTGCAAATCCGCGCTGGGCCAAGCGCATTCCGTAAAATTGGTAAACGCCCTTGTCGCCGTAAACCCAGCCGCCGCCGTGAACGATGACAATTACCGGCAGCTTGCAAAGCGCGGAACCGCCGCCATTCTTAGCGTTCGCGGAGCTTGCGGAGTTTTTTGGCCTGTACACGTCAAGCAGCTGCCACTTCTTGAATTTTTTTCCGCCGTAAACAATGTCGTCAAAGCGCTCGATGTCGTCCGGCGTCGTTTGCCCGGCGTCGCGCTTTTTGTCGCCCTTTCCAAAATTATTCCTCACCCAAAGGGCCAAAAACCAATGCTTTAAACTCACGCTCCGTTCTCCGCTTAGAAATTATCTGGATACCAGCCCTTCAGCAAGCCGTACAAATCTTGGTAAATTTTGGCGCCGGAATAAAATTTTTCGTAAGGAATTTCGTGGTCAACCTCGACGCCCGCGTCGATGCAAATATAGTTGTCGTTTTTGTCAAGGGCGCACATTTCGGCAGAGGCTGAAGTGTTGAACAAGGCGCCGTCGGAAGTTTGGCTGGGCTTTACAACGCCGCCGCCGCCGCCGCTTTGATGGCCCACAATCGGAACCTTCAACTGATACTTGCAAACTGACGGAAAGAAGTTTCCGCAAGAAAATGAAAAGCCGCTTGTCAATACATAAAAGTGTTTTCCAGTCTGCTTTAACACTTCGCCCACTTCGCAATAAAACTTTGTAACGGTGTTGTCCAGGTGATTTTTTTCAGCCAAATAAAAATCGGTTGGATTTTCCAAAAAGCAAAGCGAAAGAAAGCACTGCTGGATGAGTCCTCCGCCGTTGCAAGAAAGGTCAATGACGACATTTTCGACACTCCCTATATCTTCAAAAGCTTTTTTAAAGAAAGCGTAAGTGTTCAAGTCCGCAAGCCTTTCCAAATCCGTTTCAGATTCTGGATCGTTGCCAACAAAGCCGTCAAAGACTATGACGGCCATTTTCTCGACGTTGCCGTCCTTGACATAAAACACGCCTTGTTTTCCTCCGTAATCTTTACGCATCTCTGTCATCTCGTCCCTAACGAGGTCAAGCGTAGAGCCCCTTGGACCGCTAGCATTGTACGCGGCTCTTCTATATTGCCTTACAGAGGCCAAGCTTTGGTACATGGACGGCTCTGAATACATTGTATGGCCGTCATCAATGTAGCCAATCAAAAACTTATAGAGATAGGTGTCGTAAGTCGCCGTGTCGGTTGAAAGAAGTCCAAAGCCAAGACCGTTTGCAAAAATGCTGTCGTTGATGAACTCGCCGATATTATCTTTATATTGCGCCGTTCTTTGTTCCTTTAGGCAATAGTTCATGTCAAAAAGCAGGCAAAGGTTCCTGTAATTGTATTCCGCCTTTAGCTGGCTGCGGATGGAACAAGGATTGCGGCCGGAATCGTAAGCTTTGTTTGTGGCGTAATTGTCGCTGTTAGTGTCTATGGCCACATAATAGTCGGTTCCATTAAAGCTGCAATCGGCGCATCTAAGAAAGGTGTCGGCTATCACTTGGAAAGGAATAAAAAGATCGTCGGAATAGCCCTCGTATCCGGGAAATAAGATTTGTACATCATCCCTTTTAAATATTTCTGTCGTGTCAAAGACAAACATCTTAAGGCCGTATTTTCCAAGGTCAATTTTAGTCTGTTTCTTTGGGTATTTCTCTACATATTTTGTTTTGACGCTCTCTGATATTGAAGGATTTTTAGCGCTGGCGGATCCCCAATCGCAAAAAACAGTTCCTATGTTGTTGTTCACATTTTGCGTGGAGCTTATAATGCGGGTAAAGTCGTCGCTATAAATGGTTTGCGCGTTCGTGTCAAAATAAAGGGCGTCGTTTTTCCATTCAGCCGGATACTTACTTCCGGCGGTGGCTTGATAATACTTATAAACATAAACTCCGTCGCTCGCGGTCTTCTTCCATTCATAGCCTCTTTCGTTAATGAGAGCTATAAGTTTGGAAACGTCGTCAATTCTCAAAAACGGAATGTCTTCCCAGCCGTCCAAGAAAAAGGTTGTGAACGTAAATTTTTTATTTCCTTGGCCATTATACACCTCAGAAGCCTTTAGGCCGGAAATTCCTTTTGCGTCGGGAAAGACGTATGTCTCGCCGACAACATTGTCGCCGCTTACTTCGTTTGTACAAGAGAAGAGCGCAAAGGCAAGGCAAAGCGCCGCCGCGCAAAAAATATTTTTTGTCAAAAATTTAAATTTCATTTTCATCTCCTAGAATGTCCAGCTGGCGCCCAAAGACGGCGTCAAGCTAAAGTTTCCCCGCAACTCAAATGAATCGCTGTAGTCTTTAGAAACGTTGGTTCCGTTTTTCCACAACTTTCCGCCGTCAATGAAGCGCGCCGCAAAAGAGCCCACAAGCGAAATCTTGTCCGTCAACTTAAAGCGCGCCAAAAGTTCCGCGCCCAGGCTTGCAAAAAGCGCGTCGTCGATTTGCGTCCATTCAGCCGTGACATAGGACGAAGAAACGCGCGCGGAAATTTCTTTCTTGTACTCAAAGCGCGCCCAGTCCAACGAAAACGAGCCGAGCGCCGCAAGAGAAAAGCGGTCAGTAATGTCAAAGACATAGCCCGCTCCCAAAGAAAGCCCCATGCCAAAACCTTTGGCGGAGGCGCTCTCTCCTTGAAGCGTAAAGTCGTCGCTTATCGCGTAACCCACGCTCAAGGCGGAAGAAACGCAAAAACCGTTTTGCGCCCTTCCAAAATAGCGCGCGGTTCCTTGCGGCTCAATGATATTTTTTGTTCCGTCGCCCCTTGTGTTCACCGAGAAAAAGGGCGCCGAAATTTCAAAGCCCGCGCTGTGTTCCCACGCGGACATGGACGCCGCGCAAACAAAGGCGAACGCGGCAAAAGCAAAAAGTTTTTTCATTTTCACTCTCCTAGAATGTAAGGAAAGTATAACGAGCAAGAGCGTTCCGCGTCAAGCAAAAACAAAAAAATGAACTTGCATTTTTAAAAATGAAAGTTCATTTTTCATAAAAAAAATTGCGAATTTATTTGCATTATTTTAAAAACAGCAATATAATCATATATATGCCCAAGGGCAAAAGGAGTTTTTAGATGGGAAAATATGTAATCAGAAAATCCAAGGTCGGCTTTTACTTCAATGTCGAAGCATCCAACGGACAGGTAATCGCCACAGCTCAGTCTTACAAGTCAAAGCCCAGCTGCAAGGCCGCGATTGTAGCTCTTAAAAAAGTGGCCAACGCGCCGATCGAAGACTTGACAGTTAAAGACGCTCCGAGATTTTCAAATCCCAAATGGCAAGTTTATCAGGACCGCAAGAACGAATTCCGCTTCCGCTTGGTAGCCTCCAACGGCAACAACTTGATTTGGGGCGAAGGATACTCAACAATGCAGTCATGCAAGGCCGGAGTTCTTTCCGTTCAGCAGAACGTAAACTCTGAAATCGACGACAAGTCCGTCGCGGAAAAGAAACCCGCCGAAAAGAAACCCGCCGCAAAGAAGCCGGCCGCAAAGAAACCCGCGGCCAAAAAACCTGCCGCCAAAAAGACAGCCACAAAGAAAACGGCCGCCAAGAAAGCGGCCAAGAAGACTACGGCAAAAAAGACGACAGCCAAAAAGACAGCCGCAAAGAAGGCGCCGGCAAAAAAGACAGCCGCTAAGAAGCCTGCCGCCAAAAAGGCAAAGAAATAATTAGGCGAAAATTCCGCCTCATGGGCCGTCCGCTTGGGCGGCCTTTTTTGTTTCGCCCGCCCGCCGGAAGCGCGCCCGCCCTAGCGCTAGAATTTCTTTCTCTTTTATAGTAGAATACAAACCATTTCAAACAAGGAGTTCTTATGACCTACGGATATTTTGACGACGACAACAAAGAATACGTCATCACCCGCCCGGACACGCCGGCCTCTTGGAGCAACTATCTTGGCTCCACCGTCTACGGAGCGGTAATAACGAACAACGCGGGCGGCTACGGCTTTTACAAGTCAGGCGCGCAAGGCCGCTTTATGCGACTCCGCTTCAACTCAGTTCCGATGGACGCTCCCGGCCGCTACTTTTATCTCCGCGACCAAGAATCCGGCGACTATTGGTCGGCCAGCTGGCAGCCTTGCGGAAAGCCCCTCGACCAATACAAGACAGAATGCCGCCACGGAACGGCCTACACAAAAATCACGTCGGAATATTCAGGAATAAAGACAGAGGCGCTTTACTACGTTCCCCTTGGACAAAATTTTGAATACTGGCGGCTCAAGGTAACGAACAATTCCTCAAAGGCCAGAAAGATTTCCGCCTTCACATACTGCGAGCCTTCCAACCAGTGGAACACCACGCAAGACCAAGTCAACTTGCAGTACTCCCTTTTCATTTGCAAGGGCGAACAAAAGGACAACCTCTTGCGCTTCGCGATTCACGACAACCTTTACAAGCAGTTCCCCGACGAAGAGACTGGCGGATCGTGGCAGCACTCTTGGATGGCGCTCGCGCAAGGAAAGGTCTCGGGCTTTGACACAAGCCGCGAAGCCTTCTTGGGAACATACGGCTCCTACAAGGAACCGGCGGCGGTAATCGCAGGAAAGTGTACCGGCTCAAAGGCCTACGGCGACAACTTCTGCGGCTCCTTCCAGAGCGACGTCGACCTAGCCGCCGGCGAGACAAAAGAGCTAATTGTTTTGTTTGGAATCGGCGACGCTTGGACGACAGGAAAAAAGACTGTCGAAGAATTTGGAAGCGCCGCCCGCGCCGACCAAGAATTTGAAAAGCTCAAGAAAAACTGGCACGCAAAGCTTGGAAGCTTTAAGGCGATGACTCCCGACGAGGACATAAACCACACCGTCAACGTTTGGGGCCTCTACAACTGCCTCATCACCTTCGCGTGGAGCCGCGCCGCCAGTTTGGTTTACAACGGAGAGCGCGACGGCTTGGGCTACCGCGACAGCGTCCAGGACATTTTGGGCGTCGCCGCCGCCATTCCCCAAGAAGCGGAAGAGCGCCTTGTCCGCATGATCAGCGGCCAATGCAAAAACGGCGGCGCGGTTCCCGTAATTTCAAAGGACTTCAACGCCGGCCACGAAAAGGCGCCCAAGCCGGAGGAATTCCGAAGCGACGACTGCCAATGGTTCTTCAACTCGATTCCATGCTTTGTGGCTGAGACCGGAAACTTTGACTTTTACAACAAGGTCGTTCCTTACGCCGACGGCGGCGAGGCGACGGTGTTCGAGCACTTGAAGCAGGCGCTCTTGTTCAACCTTGAAAGAATGGGAGCGGACGGACTTCCCTGCGGCCTCTTGGCCGACTGGAACGACTGCCTGCGTCTGGGCTACAAGGGCCAGTCCTTGTTCGTGGCCTTCCAGCTGCGATTGGGCCTCACAACTTACGCCGACATCGCGCGCCGCCTTGGAAAGCAGGCCGAAAGCGACTGGGCTCTCAAAGAGCGCGAAACCCTTGACGCCAACATCCAGAAAAAATGCTGGGACGGCCAGTGGTTCATTTG
Source organism: uncultured Spirochaetaceae bacterium (assembly GCA_902792795.1). GTDB lineage: Bacteria > Spirochaetota > Spirochaetia > Treponematales > Treponemataceae > Treponema_D. The sequence goes on from CADBBB010000018.1 coordinate 17,656, forward strand.
GGCCATCGCCGAGGACGGAACGGTTTACGGCACCCACACAATGGAAGAAGGCCAGGTTTACTTCAACACGCAAGTATGGGCGGTATTGAGCGGCGCCGCTTCTCCCGACCAGGCCAAAATCTGTTTGGAAACAGTGAAGGAAAAGTTGGCCACCCCCTACGGCCTGATGCTTTGCGCTCCGCCGTTCGTAAAGGCGCCCCGCGCAATCATGAGCTCTGTCGTCTACAACGCCGGAATCAAGGAAAACGCCGGAATCTTCAACCACACCCAGGGCTGGGGCGTCATCGCCGAAGCCTTGATGGGAAACGGCGACCAAGCCTACGCCTACAGCAAGGCCTCGATTCCGCCGGCCTACAACGACAAGGCAGAAATCCGCCAGAGCGAGCCTTATGTCGTTGGCCAGACAACATACTCGACATTCTCGCCCCGCGCCGGAAACACGCGCGTCTCCTGGCTCTCAGGCGCGGCAACTTGGAACTACTATTCAATCACGCAATATATCTTGGGAATTCGCCCGCAATACGACGCGCTTTTGATCGACCCGTGCGTTCCGGCAAAATGGGACGGCTTTAAGGTGGAACGCCGTTGGCGCGGAATGAACTTGAGCATAGAGGTAAAGAATCCCGAGCACGTTTCCAAGGGAATTGAATATATCGAAGTGAACGGAAAGCGCTTTGACAGCGCCACTGTTCCCCTGTCGGAACTGAGCGACGGAGCCAAAATCGTCGCCGTGATGGGAAAGAACTTCAAGGACTACGACTGGCAGCGCCTGTAGTCTTGTCATAAAAAAGCGCAACAAAAACGAATGACCTCTGTCTAATAAGGCAGAGGTTATTTTTATGAGCAAAAAGAACATTTTTGAAAAGATAAATTCAATTCCCGCGCTTTTGGCCAAAAATTTCCAAAAATTCGCCAAAAAGCCCGCGTTGATCTTGGACGGAGACAAGAAAATTTCCTACAACGACATGAGATGGGATATTTTCAAGACTTCCAACATTTTGCGCGTCGGCGGAAAAACGCCCAAAAGCGTGGCCATTTTCATAGACGACTCCCCGCAGGCGGTTGAAAGCTTTTACAGCGTCCTTTCGATCGGCTCAAAAGCCACGCTTTTGCGCTACGACATGAGCAAGGATGAAGTGGCCGCCGCCCTTAAAAACGAACGTCCCGAGGCGGTCTTCATCCGCGCGGCAAAGATGGACTTGCTTCCCCAGGACCTAAACGCCATCGTCTACGAAATCGCAAACAACAGCGTCCTTAAAAAGCAGGATAAGGAAGAAATCCAAAAGCGCGCGCAAGAGGCGATCGACCATTCGGCCAACACGGTTTTGGCGGTGGCCTACTCTTGCGGAAACAAGCGCTCCGAACTTACAAGAAGCGACTTGGCCAAAATGATTGGAAAAAAAGACAAAGTAAAGAAAATCCACGGCTCGCTTGTCGACTACGTCGGAACTTTGTTCACAGCCTTCTTAAAGGGCCGCGCCGTCCAAGCAAGCCTATAGGAACAGGCAAGGCGCGCTTCGCTTAAAGCCTTGACTCGTTCCTTTTGCGGCGCGAATAAAATTATCGCGCCGCAATAACTCTGCGGCGCTTTTTTTTGCTTATTGGCCCAAAATCCTAAGGGCTCTAGCCATCAAGCCTTCGCCCAGAACGCGTCCGCCTGCCGGAACTTCTTCCTGAACCGCAACTATCGGACTTTCTTCCACGACTGTTTGTTCAACTTCAACTGTCGGGGCGGCCTCAACCGTTGGCTCGGCGGAGACTGCCGGAGCCGCGCTTCCGTCCAAAGAATCTTGGACATAAATCTTGAAGGGCTTTTCCAACTCAAGCGCGTTGGGGGCGGCGGCGTTTTGGAAGGGACTTACGGGCGACATCAATTCCGCGATATCGCCAAAGTTCTTAATCTCTTTGCTTAGGCCGCCTTCGTCGCTTGCCAGCGCGGCGTAAATCACGTTCCTGTACATGGCGAACTTTCCAAAGCCGAACAAGAACTCGTCGTTGTCCAAGCTCAAGCCACCAAAAAAGTATATTCTTTTAAGTTCAAGCGCGCGCGCCAATTCCACGCAAAAATTCTTTAGCGCGGGCGAAACAGTTTTTTCTTCCGTGACTTTTTCGGTAACGACAACCAGCGTCGTGATGTCTTCCATTTCGTTGGGCTCATGCTTGTCAAGCCGGTCTTCCGGTCGGTCGGGATAAAGCGCGCGCTCGTCGACAACCTCAAAGGCCTCGGACATGCTTTGCATTCCGTAAACAAAGCGCGGCTCCTGGGGCTCGGCAGATTGAGGCTCTTCCTCCGGCTCGCCGCCGTCCTCTCCGTCGTGGGCGTGGGCTTGCGCGTCGCGTATGCGGGCGGCAAATTCTTCCTCGCTTTCTTCTTGAATGCCGCGCATGACCGCTTCGTCCAATTCTTCCGGCGTTATGCGCACGTCCTTCATTTCGTCTTCGTCGGAACTTTCCTCATGCTCTGTCTGCTGGCCCAAAATGTCGGCCAACAAGTCGTCGGCGGAAGATTCTGGAATAGCGCCCGACTGCCCCATGATGTCGGCCAGCAGGTCGTCGGCGGAATTGGGCGCGGCTTCTTGGTCTTGCGAACCTTCTTCTTCCGGCGTCTCCACGTCGTCCAAAATGCTGTCCTCTATTCCGCCGTTCTCTTCGTCAAAAATTTCTTCTTGGCTAACGGCAGCCGCCTCTTGTTGTTCTTTTTCTGCGAGCGCCGCTTGGTATTCCTCGGAGCTTGTATCGACGATTTCCGCCACGGCTTCGGTCTTGAGCGCCACAAATATCGGGTGCTCGACGAGCGGGCAGTCTATGTAAATGCGCTCAAGCGCGTCGCAGCCTTGAAAAGCCTCGCTGTGGCTTTGGACGACAGTTTGCGGAATCGTTATTTCAACAGCGCTCACGGGAACTTTTATCAAGGCCAAGGAACCGTCGTCGCGGCGCGCAAAAAGGCAGCCGTCGTCGTCAATATAAAAGGCCGGGTTTTCTTCCGCAAAACGAATGTGCGAAAGGCTGGTACAATTTCTAAAGGCGTCGTCTTCTATCAACCTTAGGCCGGCCGGCAAAACGACTGTCTTTAAATTTTCGCAATAGCCAAAGGCGCCGCTGCGAATCGCGGCAACAGTTTTTGGAAGCGTCGCGGACTCCAAGGAAACGCATTCGGAAAAAACGTTTCGGGGCAGCTCGCGGATGCCGTTTCTAAAAGGAATTTCTTGGAGCGACGCGCAGCATTCAAACATGCTCTCGGAAAAGGCCGAGATTGTGTCGCTCATTTCGATTTTTTCAAGCGAAAGGCAGCCTCTAAAAATGCCGGGCTCCACGACCTTAAGCTCTTTGGGCAAGCGGACAAACTGCAGCGCGTCGCAACCGGCAAAGGCTTCGTAGTCAATTTCGGTTACGCTGTCGGGCAAGACCAAGCGGTTTACGGGAGCGTCGGCAAGCGCCCGCCTGTCGATTTTTTCAACGCCATGAGGAACTGTAAGTTCGGCCGGACAATTTTGCTCGTAAACGCTGGAAAGAGTCTTGTTGTCGTTTGTCAAAAATAATACGTCGCTTGCCTGCATAATATTTTATTATACACCACACTGGGAAATTTTGCAACGATTTTAGCGGGCGGCGGCGAATTGCGGTTTTGCGTCCATATTTTTGCTGAACGTAGTGATGCGCACAGAGCCGTTGGGTGTTACGGCCGCGAGCTTCCATCCCTCGCCCAAAATAGACTGAATTTTTGTATCGGCCTGAATGTCGCCGATCTTGTAAATGAACGTTCTGATTGTGTTGTTCATGATTCCCCTTGACATCACGATTTTTTTAATGCATCGATTTATTATCGGAAGAAAATCGCGCGGCCTTAAGGACAAACAGGAAGCGTCCGGCTCAATACGAGCGGCCTACTCAATCTTCACTTTGGCCCACTGCGGGAGGAGGCGCTGAGGCTCGCTGGCGAGAATGGCGCGGCAAAAAAGCTCGGCGGCCTTGTCGTAAACCAAGCTCATCGTTATCGCCTCGTCGCCCTTAAAGTCGCTCAAAACATAGTCGGCAATGTTGACGCCGGCGGGCTTTGAAATGCCAAAGCGCAGGCGCCAAAAATCGGCGGTGCCCAAATTTTCTTTTGTGGAACGCAGTCCGTTGTGGCCGGCAAGTCCGCCCGACCACTTTAAGCTGAAAGTTCCGATGGGAAGCTCAAGCTCGTCGTGGCATACCAAAATTTCGGACGGCTCAATCTTAAAGAATTTGGCAAGCGCCAAAATCGAGTCGCCGGACAGGTTCATCAAAGTCCAAGGCTTTAAAAAATAAATTTTGTCGGGCGGATTTTTGGGCTGGACAAGATTTCCTTCCTTATTCAAAAGCTGCGGAAAATATTTTTTCGCCTTTTCCGCAAATTCCGCAAAAGTCAAAACGGCGTATTCGCCCTTAAATTTTTGCTGCCAGTCCAGCTCCCCAAAAAAAGGAAGCGCGCCCGCAAACTGCCACGCCGTGTTGTGCCTGTTCTTTGCGTAGGCGGAACCAACGTTCCCCAAAAATGCCGCGAGTTTAATCATAGCGCAATGATAGCGCATTCGAGCGGCGTTTGCAATTCCCGCGCGAATTTAGTATACTAGCGGCATGAACATTATTTCCACGCCGCATAAACTTTCCGGCAAAATAACGGTGCCGGGCTCCAAGAGCCATACGATCCGCGCCTTGATTCTTTCCGCGTTGGCGGAAGGCTCGTCAAAGATTTCAAATCCGCTTTCCAGCGCGGACTGCCTTAGCGCCGCCAACGCGATTCCGCTTTTGGGAGCGGACGTCGACTTTGGTGACGGAACTGTGTGGACAGTCAGCGGCGCGGGAAAAAACATCCACTTGCCCGACGACGTAGTGAACGTGGGAAACTCCGGCTCCCTCCTCTACTTTTTGTCGCCCGTCTGTTCCACCTTTGAAGGAACTGCTATCTTTACCGGAGACGCAAGCATAAGAAAGCGGCCTGTCCATCACGTGGCCGACGTGATAAGACAAATGGGAGCCGACGCTTGGTGCGCCGTTCCCGGAGCCAAGACCTGCCCGCTCGTGGTGCGCGGAAAGGCCGACGGAAAAAATGTCGTCCGCACGGAAGGCTCGATTTCCAGCCAATACATAACCGGAATGATGATGGCGGCGCTCAGGCTTCCAAACGGCTTGCGCATTGAATTGTCCGACCCCAAGGAAACGCCCTACCTTACGATGACAAAAGTTTGGCTTGAGGAATTTGGAGCGAGCGTCCAAATGTCGGACGACTTTAAAAATATTTGCGTCACGCCGCCCGCCCAACTAAAAGCTAAAGACTTCGCGATTCCCAGCGATTGGGAAGGAGTGGCATTCCCGCTAATCGCCGCGCTCTTGACCGACAGCAAAATCACGATAGAGAACGTTGACTTTTCGGGAAGCCAAGGCGACGACAAAATCGTTGACGTCTTGCGCTCCGTCGGCGCCGACATTGTGGAAGATAAAAAAGCGAAGACCCTTACCGTTACCGGCGGAAAGCCCTTGAGCGCGCGCGGCCTTCCCGACCAAACTTTGCGCGTTCCAATCTCCGGCTTTCCGGACGCGATTTGCGCGCTTGCCGTGGCCGCCTGCTTTATCGAAGGAAAGACGATTATCGAAGACGCGGCCGTTTGCCGCCGCAAGGAAACCGACCGCATCTCCACGCTTAAAGTTGAGTTGGAAAAATTGGGCGCAAAGGTTGAAGAAGGCCCGGATTGGATGGCGATTTACGGCGGACAAAAATTGCATGGCGGCCTAATACAAAGCCACGACGACCACCGCATCGCGATGGCCGCGGCCTGCATGGGACTCGCGCTCCCCGCGGGCCAATCAATTGAAATTGTCGGAGCGGAATGCGCGGCGGTTTCGTTCCCGCGCTTTTACGAATTGATGAACGGCCTTGGCTGCGGCTTTGTCGAACGCTGACAAAAACTGGCGCAAGCCTAAGACTGCGCGCCGCCTTTAAAGCCTTCCAGCATTTTGTGAAGGTTTTTCATAAGGGCCGCGCCGTCCACTTGTTCCAGCTTGGCGGCGCAAATAAGCTTTTCTGGATTTTCGCGGCACTTTTTTTCAAGCGTCTTTCCCTTGGAGGCGAGCGAAATGATCACGCTGCGCTCGTCGCTTTCTGACCGCTCGCGGACGACCAAATTTTTGTCCGCCATCTTTTTTAAAAGCGGCGTGAGCGTTCCAGAATCCAAAAAAATTTTTTGCCCAAGTTCCTTTACTGTAATTTTGTCTTTTTCCCAAAGCGCCATCAAGACAACGTACTCGGTGTAAGTCAAGTCCAACGGATCCAAAATAGGCTTGTAGGCTTTTATAATTTCCCGCGAGCACGCGTAAAGGGCAAAGCAAAGCTGCTTGTCCAGCCGCAAAAGCTCCAGGTCGTCTTTATTCACTTGCATTTTAAAAGCATAGCATAAAATTAAAAATAAATCAAGTGAATTGAGTTCAATTTAATTCCGTCACCGTTCCGCTTTCCAAGAAAGAGTCGGCAAGCTTGTTGAGGGCGACAACCAAATCGTCTTCCTCAAGGGAGCCGCTCAAAGCCTTCATGTCTGTGACGACAATCTTTGCAAGCTCGTCCAGCGTGTAATCAGTGTTCACGTCTTCTTCTTGAACGCAGTCCGGAAGCTCGCCGCTTTTTCGCAAGGCCGCCGACATTTTTAAAAGTCCGGGCCGGCCTTCCAACTTGGAAATCAAGTAATCCAGCGAAACGCGGGCGCGGCTCTGTAAAAATTCGCGCCGTTCGGCTTCGGGAAGGGAATCGCTCAAAGCGCGCAAGGCCTTGAACATTTTTATCTCGGAAGAAAAATCGCGCGCCGAGCTGTCCTGGCGCAAAATGTTTTCTATCGCGGGAATCATCGCGCTTACTTTTTGAACCGCGCTGTCAAACGTTTCGGAGTCGGCGGCCGTTTCTTCGTCGGTTTCAGGTTGCGGCTCTTCTTCGGGTTCAGGAGCCGGTTCTTCCGCTTCCGGTTCAGGCTCGCCAGCAGGTTCGGGCTCGGGTTCCGGTTCCGGTTCTTCGACAGGCTCCGGCTCCGGTTCGGGTTCCGCTTCCGCGACGACTTCCGGTTCCGGTTCTGGCTCAGCTTGCGGTTCCGGAGCGGGCGTGTCGGCGAACATTTCCTCGTCGTCTTCAAACTCTTCCTCGCCGGGAACGGTCACGCCCAAAATGTCGTCGAACAATTCGTCCATGTCGTCGCCGGAATCTTCGGATTCTTCCGCCGCTGGGCTCTCTTCCGCCGGGCTCTCTTCCGCCGGGCTTTCTTCTACGGCGGACTCTTCCTCTTTGGGCTCGTATTCTTTTTGGGCCTCAGCAATCTTGGCCGCCGCTTCCTCGGCCAGCTGCTCCATGCGCTCGTTCAACTCGTCTTGGCTTTCTTCAATCGCCTGAGCGTTGTCGGCGGCCTTTTGCGCCGCGAACCAAGCCTTTTCCGCCGCGTCGCTGGCTATCTTTGCGTTCTCTTCCACTTGAGCCATCTTGTCGCCCAACTCGCGGTTGGCGCGCTCAAGGGAATCCAACTTTCTGTTGTACGCGTCTTCCAGCTCCCTTTTTTGTTCGGCAAGCCTTCGCTCCAAATCGTCGTCTCGCGGCGGAGAATAAGGACGCGGCTCATAAGGAGGCTGGTATCGTTCCTGAGGCCGCTCTTCCTCGCGAGGCTCGTAGGCCGCAGGCTCGTCGTCCAATTCGTCAAAGTTGGCGGGCATCTTTATTTGCGGCTCGTCTTCTTCGGGGCTTTGCTTCAACGACTCGAGATCGCCAAGCAAGCCCATGTCGTTTGTCTTTTCGTCTTCGTCCTCTTCCTTTTCCGCGTCCTCAGCGATGGAGCCAAAATCAATTTCCGGCTCGTCGTCCAAAAGCGGCGACTTTCCAAAGGCGTCAAAATCAAAGTCGTCTTCCGTAAGAGAAGACTCTTCCGCATCTTCCTCGGCTTCGCTTTCGGGAGCGGCCTCTCCGCCCATGTCAATGGCAAGAGCTTCGCTTTCGTCAAAGCCTTCGTTCAAGTCAATTTCGTTTTCTTGCTCTTCTTCAGCAGGAACTTCATTTTGAATTGAAGACGCAAGCCGCGCCGACGACTCGCGCGCCATTCGGTTCTCGCCGCCAAAATCCAAAGCCTTGTTGTAGGCTCCAAGCGCGTCGGAAGGATTTCCAATCGCTTCCTCGATTTGGGCGAGCGCGACGTAAGCCTGCGGGCCGCTGGGCGAAGTTTCCTTTATGTATTGCTTGATATAATTGCGCGCTTTTTGAAGGTTTCCTTTTTGCTTGTAGCGCTTGGAGGCGTTCTTCAAATGCGCCTTGTAAGAAGGGTCGGCGTTCTCAATCTTTTTATAACAAGCGCCGGCGTTGGCCTCGTCGTCGGAACAAATGTAATATTGCCCCGCAAGGTCAAGCGCCTCAACGTCGTCGCCGTCTTTTTCCAAAAGCGACTTTATTTCTTTGTTCGCGGCGGCCATTTTCCTGGCGCTCAAATTAACGGAAGCGCAAGCCTTTGAAACACGGTCGCTGTCAGGCGCGATTTCCTTGGCTCTTTTTATGGCCTCAACTGCTTCGGAATTTTTTCCTTGCGCTTCAAGCGCGCGCGCCAAGCCGAGCAAAGCCTTGATTCTCTTGGGGTCGGACTTAAGCGACTTGTTGTAGCGCTCCTCCGCTCCCTCGTAGTAATCTTCCTCCATATAGATGTCGCCCATCAAAGACTGAAGGCGCGCGCTGTCGTCGTTCATCTTTATGGCTTGCTCGGTCACGCTTTCCGCGTCCTTCAACTTTCCGTTCTTAAAAAGAAGGCGCGCGTACTCAACATAAGCCTCTTTCCAGCCCGGCTTGTAGCGCAAGGCCGCCTCGTATTCGCGGACGGCGCCGTCAATGTTGCCGGACTCTTGGTAGGTTTTTGCAAGGTTAAAGTGAAGGATAGGATGGTTGGGGTCTACCTTCAAGCCCATTTGATAAGACTGGACGGCAGCCTCGTATTCCTTTTTGAGCTCGTATATCGAACCCATGTGGTTGTAAGCCAAAACGTCATTGGGATTCAAGGTCACAACTGTTTCAAAGCAGTCAATCGCGTCCGCAAATTTTTCCTGACACTTGTAGGTAAAGCCCAAGTTGTAGTAAACCTGAACTTCCTTCGCGCCCGCCCTCAACGCCTTGTTCAAAACGTCAACAGACTTGTCGTATTGCTTTAAGCGGCGGTATATTCCGCCAAGGGTCAAAAGACAGTCGGCGTTCTTCGTATTGATTCCAAGAAGGCTTTCGTAAACCCCAAGCGCCTTTTTGTCGTCGCCGCTCTTTATGTAAACGTTTCCCAAACGCTTGAGCAAGCCCTCGTCGTCGGGGCTGGAGTTCAACAATGTCGAGTAAAGGCGGGCGGCCAAAGCGTAGTCGCGGGACATGACCGCGGCGTCCGCGCGGTTCAGAAGCAAAGTGTTTTCCGACATAAAAATTATCTCCTTCCTGGGCGGGCGTTGGCTTCGTTGGAAAGGCCGCCGCTTATTTGCGCCTCGTCTTTTGAATAAGTTGAAAGCGCGAAGTAATAGATCGCGCCGTTTTTCAAGCCCGTCAACCTAAACGACGTTATGTTGTCGACCCTAATCGGCGAAGGGCCTTCGTTGGCGTCAGTGCCAAGATACTCGCCGGGCCGGTTGCCGTAAAAAATCCAGTAGCCGCCGGCGTTCTCGTCAACCGAATATGACCATGACAAATCAACGCAGCCGTCGCCAGGCTTGGCCTTTACCCTAAAGGGCGCGGTGGGCGCCGGCGCTTGCGTGTAGTTGACCTTAATCTCAGTGACCGACGGCGTGTTTCTTCCCGCGCCGTCCGGGAACAAGTCGGCGGCGATTTGAAAGTAGCGGCCCTTAACGCCCTTGATGTCTTGGCCGCTCTTTACATGAACCCAAAGCGGATAAGAGTCCGACCAGTTGAAAAAGTTGTCGCCGGCGCGGACGTAATATCTAATTTCTGTTTGCGGCGGAACGTTGTCTATGATTTGAAGGTTGTTGATGACCGAGCCTTGCGTCGTCATAATCGGAAGGCTTTCAAAGCGGCCTCCGTCAACCTTGTACTTGTCGTAAACCAAATTCTTGGGCTGCGATGAATCTGTGACCCGCGACAAAATTCTAAAGTCGTCGATGCAGCCTGTGTAGGCCGGCGCGATGCTGATCGAAGCCACCTCGCCCAACACCGGCTGGTAAATCGTCTTTCCTTCGCGGCCGCCCTCGGTGATGTATTTTAGCGCCTCTACCTTTGAGTCAATCTTGCATTCAAGTAGGCCGCTTTCTTCGTCGTAGGAAATTTCATGGTGGCTCCACTTGTTGGGAATCAGAGCGCTGTAGCTCAAAAGCGTCACCTCGCCCTTGTTGTCGGCCATTCCGTCAAAGACATTGGTGAAGTTCCACTGAATCCTGTTGTTGAAAAAAGAGGCCTCTATCATTTGGAACAAAACGTATTCGTCAACGATTCTCGATGACCGCCATTCAAAGACGCGCTCGCCGTTTTCCGCGATTGCGGGACAAAGCCAAAATTCTATCGTCCACGAGCCTGTTCCGCCCTGCCTGCCAAAAATCGTTTCAGGACTTCCGCGCAAGACAAGGCCCTTTCCGTTTCCGCGGCTGAGGGCGGAATGGTGGCCCATGACTGACTTGGGAGAGCGCAAGAGCGAATTGCTTTGGACGGAATATTTTCCGCCCTTGTCATAAAAGTTTTCCTGCCCGTTTCCTGAGCCTTCAAAGTCCAGGAGCAAGTCGGTGTCGTCCGTGACCGCGCGCGCGTTGGTGGAAAGTTCCACCGCCTGATAGCCAAAGCGGCCCGTTCCAAAAGTCACGCCTTGGCGAACTGAAAGTTCCGGCCAGCCGGTCTTTCCGCCCAAAACGACAGTCTTAGATTCCGAAAAAAAATTCCGCCCAGCCGCTAGACAAAAGCATAGAAAAATGATTATCTTTTTATCAGCGTTCATCGCTTTTCCCCAATTATGAATTCAACAAATTCGGCCAGAGAAATTTTGCATCAAACCGCGTTAAAAGCTCCCTCTTCCAGCGGAGTTTACTTGTGGAGAAATCCGCAAGGAAGCGTCATTTACGTGGGCAAGGCAAAAAATCTCAAGAACCGCCTTAGCTCTTACTTTTCAAAAGGCAAGGACATCAAAACTCGCATTTTGATTTCCCGCGCCCAGTCAATAGAGTATATCACAACAGCGAACGAATACGAAGCGTTCCTGCTGGAAAACAATTTAATAAAAAAATACTCGCCGCGCTACAACATAGACCTAAAGGACGGAAAGTCCTACCCTGTCCTGCGCGTGACAAACGAAAAGTTTCCGCGCGTGTTCAAGACCCGGCAAATTGTTCAGGACGGCTCGCTTTACTTTGGACCCTTTCCCGACGTCGCGGCGCTGGAAACCTTCATTGACACGCTATACAAACTTTATCCGCTTCGCCAATGCAAGCAGTTTAAGGAGCGCGACTATCCTTGCCTTTACTACCACATCGGACGCTGCATGGCGCCCTGCTGCAAAAAAATCGACAAAGACTCCTATAGTGCTTATATCGGAGAAATTTCCCAACTGCTTGAGGGAAAAGGAAAGGAAACCGAAGAAAAGCTTGAGCGCGACATGAAAGAGGCGGCCAAGGCCCTGAACTTTGAAAAAGCCGCCCGCCTGCGCGACGGAATCCACGCTCTCCAAATAATGCAAAGCCAAAACATCGTGGAAGACTTTAGCGCCGAAGACCGGGACTACATCGCCTTTTGGCGGGAAGGAGAGCTGGCCAGCTTTACCGTCCTTAAAATTCGCGGAGGAAAAGTTCAGGGCCGCGACAACTACCGCGTCACAAGCCTCAACGAAGACGAGGAACTTTTGCCGGAATTCATCAACGCCTATTACACGGAAGACGACGAGCTTCCGCCGGCGATTTACGTTCCCACGCAAGACGGCTTGGATTTTATGGAGCGCTGGCTAAAGGAAAATTTCAAAAGCCAGACAAAAATCGTCTTGGTGACGGAAGCGATGGAAAACTACAAGCGCCACAAGGCCGCGTTGGACATGGCCCAGCAAAACGCGCATGAAGACATAATACGCCGCCTGCGCGAGCGCGGAGACATTCCCGCCCTGCAGGAACTTAAGGAGCGGCTCGGCCTCAAAAACCTTCCTGTTAGAATAGAAGGATTTGACATCGCGCACATCGGCGGAAAATTCCCGGTGGCCTCGCTGATTAGTTTTTACAACGGAAACCCAGACAAAAAAAATTACCGCTACTTTAGGCTAAAAACCACAAACGGCATCATCGACGACTTTGCCTCAATGCGAGAGGCCGCCACGCGCCGCTACACCCGCCTTTTAAACGAAGGCTCGGAACTTCCAGACCTTATACTGATTGACGGCGGCATCGGCCAAGTGAACGCGGTGGAAGGCGTGTTGAAGGCGCTGGACTTGGACATACCCGTGGCTGGCCTTGCCAAGCGCGACGAAGAAATTTACAGGCCGGGCGACCCAAATCCGATAAGCCTTCCCAAGCGCAGCGACGCATTGCGCCTCTTGCAGCGAGTGCGCGACGAAACCCACCGCTTTGCCACCAGCCGAAACCAGCGCCTTAGGACAAAAGAAAACGTAGTGTCCGCCTTCGCTTCCATTCCAGGAATCGGAGCCAAGCGCGAGCGGATTCTTACGCAAAAATTTGTGACGTTGGAAAATCTCGCCGCCGCCCAAGAAGAGCAAGTGGCGCAGGCGCTTGGCGTTCCAACCGACAAGGCCGCCGAAATTTTGGGGGCCGCGCGCCGCCTTAGCCAAGAGCGCGACAAAAAGAAAGAAGAACAAAAGCGGTCGCTAAAAGAGGCGGGAACCACAAAAGAAATTGCGGCGCATAATGAATGGATCGCGAGCCTAGCAGAAGAAGCGTAAAAAAAGCGGACTTGATGGGCGGGTCCCAGCGACGGAAAAAAAACTTGGAGCCTCCCGTCGCCGCGTCACGGCTTGAAGCCTTGCGGCCAAGCCGTTCGCTGACGGGTCCTTCCAAGTTTTTTTTCCTGCGTCCCGCCCCTTTTGTCCGCTTTTTACGCCTTCCTCAACTAGACTCGCGATACCTTACACCAGCGCTTCAAGCAGGGCGACCATCAGGGGAACGGTGACAACGCAGGCGGCGCTGGAGATGGCCACCAAAAGGCTCGCGTAGTCCGCGTCCTTGTCAAAAACTACGGCAAAGCTTGACACGCTCATTCCAACCGGGCAGCAAGAGGCGATGAAGAGCACGCTCATAATCAATTGAATTTCTTGGACACCGCTAAACAAGCGCAAGGCCAAAAGCGTCGCGGCCAGCAAAATTAACGGGAACACGACAAGGCGCAAAAGAATGTCGCGCGCCAAAGGCTTTGCGAACGCGGCGCGTTCTTGGTCTTGCAAACCGTTGCCGCCAAAGGAACTGAACAAAAGGCCAAGCAAAATCATGCTGGCCGCGCCGTTGCAGGCGCCGATCATTTTTAAAGGCTCGATGACAACATAAGGCATTTTAAACGGCGCGCAAAAAACCACAAGGCCGGCCGCGCAAGCCAAAACGTTGGGATTCAAAATTATTTTCAACGGACGCACGGCGCCTGTCATAAGCCATTCGCCCCAAGTCCAAAGCAAAACGTTAAAGACCAAAATGTATCCCATCAAGTAAAAGACGCCCTCGCCGCCAAACACGCCGTTAATCAGGGGAATGCCGATAAAGCCGGAGTTTGTGAAAACGATTCCTATTTTGCTAAGACAGTCGCGCGTGTATTCAGGGTCTTCAACGCTCCGGCTCTTTTTGCGCGCGAACAAAAGGCCCGCTATTAAAATCATCGCAAAGTGAAAAGCAAAGCTCACGGCAATCGCAAGGCCCAGCGACTTTAACTTTGGCGCGCTAAATTCTGCGTCAAAAGCCGAGACAATCATGCACGGATTTATGACGTACAAAAGCAGGCGGCTCAAATATTGGGAAGCCGCTTGGCCAAACTTGTTCTTGCGGGAAAAGAAAAAACTTATTATTACAATTGCCGCCATCACTAAAAGCTGGCGCGCCACAGTCAAATACATGGCTACATTCTAACGCCACTAGACATTTTCTTCAATATATAAGATAATAAAATTTAAACAATGACGCTTTCTTGGAGTTCATTCATGAAAAAAGTTTTGCTTTCAGCCTTTATTTTCGCGGCAGGAATTTTGGCGTTCGCCTTTGACGATTCGCCCTTCATGCATCCAAACGGATCGCCCAAAAGCTACACGCAGACGGAATTCACCATCACGACAAAATTCGGCGACTACTTTAGGACGCCCGCCACAAAATACAAGCACACGTTCAACGAGGACGGCTTGGAAATAGAGTCGGCGGAATACTCGCCCGCAGGCCAGCTGGCCGACAAAATTGTTTACGAATACACAGCCGACAAGCAAATCGCGGCGCAAACTTGCTATGACGCCAGCGGAAACATTTTTTGGAAGATAAGCTCCACATTTGACAAAAGCGGAAAAAAGACCGAAGAAAACGAATACGACGCCAAGGGCGTAATGCTCGGAAAAACAATTTACAAATACGAAAACGAAAATTCAGTTGACGAAACTTACTACAATTCCCAAGGCAACTTGATTTGGAAAAACACTTATCTCTACAACTCGGAAAAAAAACTTGTCGAGACCTGCGCCTATTTTTCAAACGGCGCCCTTGACGTAAAAAAAGTTTATGTCTACAACACAGACGGAACGCTTTCCGAAATCAACTCCTACAACCAGTTGAACGAGCAAGTTGCCCGCGAAGCCAACGTCTACAATTCCGACGGCCTGCTTGTGGAACACGCGGTCTACGGCTCAGACGGAAAGCGCAAGACTAGAATTTTTTACAAGTACGACTCAAACAAGAACGTCGCCAAGCAAACCACCTACAACATCTCCCAGAAGTTTGGCGCCACCGTCAACGAAATGGTCGGCCAGTCCGACTTTGAATACGAGTATCCTAATCCGTAATGTACTTGGCGAACTGCGGCTCAGAGCGAACAAATTCCTGGGCCGCTATGTTATAGTCAATCCAAGTTGAAGTGAACAAAACCTTAAAGCCCGGAATGTAGAACAAGTCGGTCGGCGCTATTGTGTCGTAGGCGATGTTGCGCGCCTTAAAATAATCGTCAACCCTTTTTATGCAAACCTGAAAGACATACGCCAAATAAGTCGAGCAGACAAAATGCTTTTCCTTTTTGTCGGAAGCTATGTAGCCTTTTTTTAGGTCGCGGCCGCCCAGCCTGCTTTGCGCGCGCGGAAGTTTCTTGCGCTTTAAGCTGTCAACGCCCACCGTCAAATTTTTTGAAGGCCAATACTTTACCTTTTGCTCGGCAAAATCTTTTTCTATCAATTTTTTTACGGCGTCAAATTCTTGGTCGGTCACTTTTATCGCCAGCGTCGTCTGCGTCGACATGTAGGGATTGCACAGCTTCATGTAAAGGTTTGTCTTTGGATTTACGCAGCTTTCCCTTTTTAGGTCGCTTGTGGAATACAAGGTAAGGCCGTAAAAGTCGTCGTCAAGGCTAAAGCCGATGGAAGAATGGCTGGCCTCCTCCGGATTGGGGTCGACGCAAGTTATGAGTTTTTTAAGAATGTTGACGCTTGACGCCTTGTTGTCGTATTCGGGAAGGTATAGGCGCATAAAAAGAAATTTGCCGCCGTCGCCGTCCTCGGCCTTGCTAAAATCCGCGTCGTAAAGCCTAAAGGCGTCGTCGCTCGCGTTAATCTCCAAGCCATCCGCCATAATTTGCGAACGGTCGTCCACAAATTTTGTCGACTGGCAGGAAGCGAACAAGAGCAAGAGCGCGGGCAAAAAAACCGCGCGACGATTTTTTTGAAACAAACTTTTCATTTGCACAATTCCAAAAGGCCTTCGACAATCGCCTCGTGCTCTTTTGGCGCGATTCGGGCGTAAAGGCTTTCTATGGTGTCGCCCGGCATTACCGGAACTTTTTTTTGGACTAAAATTTTTCCTGTGTCGCAGCCCGCGTCCACAAGGTGAACCGTGCAGCCGCTTTCCTTTTCGCCGGCGGCAAGAACGGCCTTATGGACGTTCTCTCCCCACATGCCCACGCCGCCGAATTTTGGCAAGAGCGCCGGATGCAAGTTGATTATGCGGCCAGAGTATTCCCGCACAATCGCGCCGCTCAAAACGCTAAGGTAGCCCGCCAAGACAATTATGTCGGCCTTGCATTCCTTGCACGCGGCCAAAGTCGCGTCGCTTACGGCGAGCATTTTTTCTTCGCGGCTGGAGGCGGCGGCTTTTTCTTTTCCCAAAACGCTAACCGGGCTTTTTACCGCCGTGGGAATTCCAGCAGCGGCGGCGCGCTCCAAGGCGTAGGCGCTTTTTGTGTTGGAGACGACCAAGACAATTTTGTAAGGACAATCGGCGCGGCTTTTTTGGTAGTCAATAAGAGCCTGCAAATTCGTTCCGCCGCCGGACACCAAGACCGCGACGCGCTTTTTATCGGCCATCGGTCTTAGTCCTCAAACAAGAGCGCGTCTTTTTGGCTTTCAACAGGGCCAGCGGCCTTTGCCACGCGGCCAATCTTGTATGCCTTCATGTCCGGGATTCCGGGCGTTGAATATTTGTCGGCGTTCTTGTTGAACATTTCGATTATTTTGTCCGCGTCTTTGTTGGCCACGGCAAGGACAAAGCCGATTCCCATGTTGAATGTGTTGTAAACTTTTTCAACGTCGGCGCCGCGCCTTATAAGCTCGCCAAAGACCGGCGGGATATCCCAAGAGCCGCGGTTGATTACGGATATCAACTGTTTTTTTCCGTCCTCGGCTTTGGGGTACATTCGGGGAATGTTTTCGTAAAAGCCGCCGCCGGTGACATGAACCATTCCGTGAACGCTCTTGCGGTATTTTTTGAGAACCTGCATTACAGGCTTTACGTAAATGCGCGTCGGCGTGAGCAAGACTTCGCCGATTGTCTTTCCTGTTTCCTTTCCGTTCAATACAAAAGGCTCGTTAAAATCTGGAACCAATTTGCGCACAAGGGAAAAGCCGTTTGAGTGGACGCCGGTGGAAGAAAGGCCGACCAAAACATCGCCTTCTTTAATCGCCTTTCCCGTAATCATTTCCGACTTTTCGCCGACGCCCACGCCAAAACCGGCAAGGTCGTATTTTCCAACATCGTAAAAGCCGGGCATTTCGGCGGTCTCGCCTCCAAGCAAGGCGCAGCCGGTTTGCAAGCAGCCTTCCGCCACGCCCTTTACAAGTTCGGCGGCGACAGGGGCTTCCAACTTTCCGCAGGCAACGTAATCCAAGAAGAACAAGGTTTGCACGCCCGAGCACAAAATGTCGTTGACGCTCATCGCCACGCAATCGATACCGACCGTGTCGTATTTTTTCATTTGAAAGGCCACGTCAAGCTTTGTGCCAACGCCGTCGGTGCCGCTGACCATAACGGGATTTTTTATTCCTTTGGGAACGGAGAACATTCCGTTAAAGCTTCCCAAGTCGCTAAGCAAGCCGGGAATGGCGGTTTTTTTCGCGTATTTTTTATACTCGCTTACCGCGCGGTATCCTTCCTCAACGTCAACGCCAGATTGTTTGTAATCCATATTGTTCTCCTATCAACACCGCTATCCGCGCGGCTAGTTTATCTTTTTTCCGTTCAACTCGCCGGGAACGCTCATCGGATATTCGCCGGTAAAACAGCCCTTGCAGTAGCCGAAGTTTTCGGGACTGCACGAGCGCAAGGCCTCCAACATTCCTTCCACAGAAATGAAGGCGAGCGAGTCCGCGCCGATTTCCTTTCTGATTTCCTCAACGTCGTGCGCGCTTGAGATGAGCTCGGCGCGGCTTGGCGTGTCGATTCCAAAGTAGCAGGGAAATTTTACCGGCGGGCTTGAAACCCTAAAGTGGACTTCCTTGGCGCCCGCGCGGCGCAAAATTTGAATCAAGCGGCGGCTTGTGGTTCCGCGAACGATCGAGTCGTCGATGACCACAACGCTCTTTCCGTCAAGCTCGGACTTGAGCGCGTTGAGCTTTACGTAAACCATGTTCTCGCGCTCTTTTTGCGTCGGCGCGATGAAAGTGCGGCCGATGTACTTGTTTTTTACAATCGCGTTTGAATAGGGAATGCCCGCCGCGCGCGCGTAACCTATCGCGGCGCCCAAACCGCTGTCGGGAACGCCCACAACGATGTCGGCGTCAACCGGGCTTTCTTTGGCGAGCGTCGCGCCCATTCTATGCCGCGCCTCTTCGATTGAAATTCCGTCCATGACGGAATCAGGGCGCGAAAAGTAAACGTATTCAAAAATGCAAGAGCGCTTGGAAGTCTTTTCTCCAAACTCGAACGAAAGGACTCCGTCGTCGTTTATGATTACGATTTCACCCGGAAGAATGTCGCGCACAAAAGTTCCGTTGACCGCGTCAATCGCGCAAGACTCGCTGGACAAAATCCAGCCGTTCTCAAGCTTGCCCAAGCAAAGGGGCCGGATGCCGTTGGGGTCGCGCGCGCCGACCAAACCGTTTTCGGTCAAGACGCAAAGCGCGAAGGAGCCCTTTATCATTTGGATTGTGTCGGTGAGAGCGCGCTCAAGGCCTTTTTTGTAGCTCTTGGCGATGAGCTTTACAATCACTTCCGTGTCGCTGGATGAGTTGAAAGTGCTTCCAGTTTCCTCAAGCATTTCGCGAAGCTGCTCGTAATTGACAAGCTGGCCGTTGTGCGCGACCGCTACGCTTCCCAACTTCATTTGGCTTACCATCGGCTGCGCGTTCTCCACGCCTTTTCCGCCCGCGGTGGAATAGCGCACGTGGCCTACCGCCGCGTAGCCCGAAAGATTTTTTATGTCGTCCTGGCTAAAAATGTCTCCGACAAGGCCAACGTCTTTTTTTACCTTGATTTCAGCTCCGTCGTAGACAGCGATTCCGGCGGATTCCTGTCCGCGGTGCTGCAAGGAATACAAGCCGTAGTAGCAGTAAGAGGCCGCGTCTTGCGGAAGTCTTCCGTCTTGCGCCTTGTTCAAGTAAACGCCGTAAACGCCGCATTCGTCACGCAGCTTGTCGTCAAAGTTCTCTTCCATTTGAATCATAGTTCGATGTCCTTGTTGGCTTGCGCGTCGGCGGCCAATTTTTTTCTAAAGGCCAAAAGCTTCTCTTTTAGTTCAGGATATTTTATTGAAAGAATTTGAACGGCCAAATAAGCGGCGTTCTTTGCGTTTCCGATTCCGACTGTGGCCACTGGAATTTGCGGGGGCATTTGAACGACAGAAAGAAGCGCGTCCATTCCGCCCAAACCGTTGGACTTGTCCGACACGCACTCAAGCGGCACTCCGATTACGGGAAGCGTCGTCATTCCAGCGATGACGCCTGGAAGTGCCGCCGCCAATCCCGCCCCGGCGATGATCGCTTCAAAGCCGTCGGCCTCAACTTGGCTCACGGTCGAGCGCAAAAGCTCGCCGGCCCTGTGCGCGGAAATAACAAAAGCCTTGTATTCAACGCCAAATTCTTTCAATACGGCGGCGGCTTTTTTCATTGTTTCAGTGTCGGATTTTGACCCAAAAAAGATAGCGACTTTCATAAAAGGATATTATCAGATTTGGACTTTAAAATCAAGTACAACCGTTTTTACAAATACTTTTTTACGGAGTTGGCCCAAAACTTCACCGAAAAGTCGTTGGATGTGTGGCGCTGGAGCCAGGCGACCACGCGGACGGCAAAGCGGTAAATGGAAAGAGGCTTTCCCCGGCGCGCGTCTTTTATCGCTTTTTCGGCCACCTTGTCGGCTGTGACGATCAGCGGGAACTTTACCTTGCGGCCGTTGAGGCTTTCCGGCAAAAGCGCGGTTTGAATCCAGCCCGGGCAAACGGCGGTCACGACAATTCCCGACTCGCGCAGCTCTTCGCCAAGAGCGCGGGTGTAGCTGTAAACAAAGGCCTTTGTGGCCGCGTAAAGGTTCATGTAAGGAAGCGGGCAAAAGGCGGACTGCGAGGCGACGTTCACAAGATGGTCGCCAGTCTTCATGTAAGGAATGCAAATGTTGCAGATAGAAGCGATAGCCGTACAGTGAGTTGTTACGCTCACGGAAATTTCTTGCGTCGTAAAATCCTTCGACGCGCCAAAGCGGCCGGCGCCCGCGTTGTTGACAAGCCAGCGGATTTGAAGCGCGGACTTTTTTTCTTCCGCCTTTAGTTTGTCGCTGAGTTTTGAAAATGATTTTACGTCGGACAAGTCCATTTGCAGCGGAACAATCTTGGCGCCAAACTCGGACTTAAGGCCCTCAAGTTTTTCCACGTTGCGGCCAATCGCCCACAGTTCGTCAACGTCGTCAATGAGCTGCCGGACAAACTCTTTTCCAAGTCCGCCCGCCGCTCCAGTAATAATCGCGATTTGCCTTGCGCTGCCGCTCATTTTATTTCCCCCGCCACTTTTTTGATATAGCAATTATTCTATTATAGCGCATATTGCGTAAAATGTCACGCTTTTTTTGATGTTGTCGATAAAAACCAAGTGTATAGCGGAATTTCGAGAAAAAAAGTCAAATATTTTTCAATTTATTTAAAAACAAGGAATTTTTTTAAATAAAATTTATATGATATATGATGGAACGCCACAGTGTGGGCTAGGCTGCCTCTTAATCTTATGATTCGGAGGACCGCTCGACATGAATAAGTACGAACGAGCGATGCTTGTCATCGCGATTTTGTCTTTGCTTGTTGAAGCGCTGAACCTTTTCAAGTAATTGAATCGGCAAAGGAAAAGCCAGCCCGAGTAGCAGTCTCGAACTGGCTTTTTTAACAAAAGCACAAAGAGGCAGCCGCCGCTGTGGCGTTCCGCTCTTGCTTTAAATATACACTCGGTTGGCGGAATTGTCAAGGGATTCCGCTCGCAGCCTACTCCTCCTCCATCACCATTTTTTCCAGGGCCTCGATTGGGGCGCCGATGCGCTTGTCCTTGCAGACGATAAGCTGGGAATAAATCTCAAAGTCGGCGCCCTTCCAAGCAAGGCGCTTTAGTTTCTTTGCCTTGATTTCGGCGCGGGCGGCCATCTCGGGCATAAAGGCCACGCCCAGCTGGTTGATGGCGAATTGCTTCAAGACTTCCTTGCTGCTGGTTTCAAGCGCCACGCGGGGCGCGATTCCGCTCCGTTTTAGGTCTTCCAAAAGCATGTACCTAAAGTTGCAGTTGTGCCCTGTAAGCAAAAGCGGAACGTCCGCAAGGTCTTTTTCGGTTACGCTCGCCTTCTTTGCAAGCGGATGGTTGGGGTTGGCGAAAAAGGCAAGCTCTTCGCGCTTTTTTTGCAAAAGCAAAAGGCCTTCCTCTTCAATAATCGGGTTTAGCGTGTAAACCAAATCCAAGGCGCCGTTTTTTAGCATTTGCGGAAAAGTGTCGTGGTTTATGAACGAAATTTGTATGTCAACCTTGGGGTACTTTTTGCGGTACTTTAAAAGAATTTTGGGAAGCAGGTCGTAGCACATCGACTCGGAAACGCCAAGCTTTATGATTCCGCAAGGCTCCTTTGACGGCGGAACTTCCAAAAAAATCTCGCGCTTTAGCTGGAGCATTTTTTCGGCGTAGCCGCAAAGCTTTTGGCCTTCCGCGGTAAGAACGATGGACTTTCCAAGCCGCTCGAACAAGAGGCAGCCCAGTTCGTCTTCCAGGCCCTTTATTTGCGCCGTGACGGTTGACTGCGCGTAGCCCAAAATGTTTCCCGCCGTCGTGAAGTTTTTTGTCTCCGCAATCTTCAAAAACGTTTCCAATTGGAAAATGTTCATATCCGCCTCCTTTACAGTATCGATATTTTCGATTATTCCTATCTAAACAATTCATTTTACTAATCGTTTATTTTTCGCTATTATACAGCGCCGGAAAATCCACGACGATAAAAATGCTCACCGGCATTCTCACGCCCGACGGCGGAAGCGTCAGCATTAACGGCTTGGCCTACCCCAAGGACCGCAAAAAGATAATGCTAAAAATCGGAACGGTGTTCGGCCAAAAAAGCGTTTTGTGCTGGGACATTCCGGTATTGGACACGCTAAAGCTCTTTAAGGACATGTACGGCGTTCCCGACGCGGACTACAAGCGCAACATGGAAATGTTCACAGACATTCTTGGCCTGGACGAATTCATAGGCCAGCCGCCGCGCCTTTTGAGCCTTGGACAAAGAATGAAGGCCGACCTTGCCGCCTCGCTCCTCCACAACCCGGAGATTTTGTTCTTGGACGAACCGACAATCGGAATCGACGTTCTTTCCAAGGAACGAATCCGAAACTTTATTTTGCAAGTCAACAAGGAGCGAAAGACGACCGTCATTTTGACAACCCACGACGTTTCGGACATAGAGACGCTCTGCGAAAAAATGATGGTAATCGACAAGGGCGTTTTGCTTTACGACGGAAACTTGACGGAACTCAAGGCGCTGTACAAGACGACGGACCTTGAGGAAATCATCAAGCGGATTTATCTGGAGGGAATGAAAAATGCGCAAGTATCTTGATTACATAATAATTGGAATAAAGGAGCGCGTCGCATACAAGAGCTCGATTTGGGCGGGCTTTTTGTCAAAGGTCGTCTACCTTTACATGCAGTATTGCTTGTGGTCCGCGCTCTTTATGTCGCAGGCAAAAGTTCCGCTCGCGATGACAAAGGAAGGAACCTTGCGCTACGTGATTGTCGCCACGATCATCTCCAGCTTTATGGAATGCGACGCGATTTTGTGGATAAACGAACAAATCCACACGGGCGACATTGCCGTTCAGCTTATAAAGCCGATAAACTTTAACGCGCTTGTGTTCGCCAAGCACGTCGGAGCGAGCGCGGTCCGATTTTTATCTTGCTGCCTTCCGCTTGCGATTGCCGCCGCGCTCTTTTTTAGGATGCCGCTTGTTTGCGCGGAACAGCTTCCCTTTGCGGCCGCGTCGGTTTTGCTTTCGTACGCGATACAATTTTTGTATTCGCTTGTCATCGGCTTGATGGCCTTTTGGCTTATCATCACTTGGCCGCTCAACATGTTGATGGGAGCGTTTTACAAATTGCTTTCGGGCTCGTGGATTCCATGCGCGATGTTCCCGGATTTTCTAAAAACGCTCAACGCTTTTTTGCCATTCCGAGCGATGTACGAAATTCCCGTTACGATAATAACAAGCCCGATGGACGCAAAGACGATTTACGCAAAACTGGCCGTGCAGATTTTTTGGCTTTTGATTTTGTTCGGCCTTACAAAAATAACTTGGGCGGTCGGAACAAAGAAACTTGTCGTACAGGGAGGATAAGTTAAAAGCCGCAAGCGTCTTTTAACTTGTCAAGTTTCCTGCGGAAACTTGCGAGGCATTAAAGGAGGAAGTGATGAGATTGTTTAACATGTACCGGCATTTTGTCGCGATATACGTAAAGGGAAAGATGGCCTACCATTGCGCGCTCTTGTTCGAGATGGTGGCGAACATAATTTTGATCGGCGTCTACATCGCGGGCTTTATGGTAATCTTCCACAACTTTGACGGAATAGCGGGTTGGAGCCGCGACGAAGTTTTGTTCATGTTCACGACCAGCTGGCTTACCTACAGCCTCAGCTGCTTTTTGTTTTGGAAGCCGATGAAGCAAATGGGAGAGCTTGTCCGCACGGGAAAGTTTGACTTGTACTTGACGCGGCCGATCAATCCGCTTTTGTACTTGATCTTGCAGCAGTTTGAGTACACCTTTCTTCCGCGACTGGGCTTCGCCGCCTTTTTTTGGATTTACAGCATGAGGCAACTGAACATAAGCTGGACAGCCGCGTCGCTATTGTTTTACGCGCTCAACATGGCCAGCGCCCTTGTGATATTCAGCGCGATCACCATTTTTACGGGAACGATAAGCTTTTGGGCGATTAAGAGCGAAGAAATAGTTTCGCTTTTGACCAACAACAATTACGGCCTAAAAAACTACACCGACTACCCGCTTGGAATTTATTCCAAGGGAATGCAAACGCTTTTGACCTTTGTCGTGCCCTACGCCTTTACGGGCTTTTACCCGGTCGCGCTGCTTTTGCAGAAGGACGCGCCATTCCCGGCCTTGCGCTTCGCCGCTCCCCTTGTCGCGTTAATCGCGGGAACGGCTTCTTGCGCTTTTTGGAAAAATGGCTTAAAACATTATGGGAGCGCAGGCGCGTAAAAAAATAAAAACGCTTCCGGTCGCGGCTGCGACTGACGAAACCGCTTGATATCGGCACTACACACATTTTGCGCTTGAAACTATCAAACGCTGCCGCTTGCGCGGCAGGCGCAAAATGAGTGTTTTCGCCGGCCGCCCCGCTCCCTCGCGCGTTTTTATTTTTTTCACAACAACATAGGAGGAATGGAATGAACGAAAAACCCTTGCCGCCGTGGGCGGACAAAATGCCGGAAGGCGCCTTTATCTCGTGGGAACCGACGTACAAAGTCGGCGAATACTTCAATAACTTTCACAAGGATCGTTTTGACTGCGAGCCTTTTGGCGCGGAAAAATTTTCCGGAATGGACTATTATTTTTACGACCCCACGGAACACGGCTGGGACAAAGACAAGACATATCCGTTGATTCTTTTTATGCACGGCTATACAAACGCTCTTTTTGGAGAAACCTGCATAAATTACACGGGAGCGGAATTCTATTCCAAAGAGGAATACCAAAAAGCGCTTGGCGGCGCCTTCCTTCTTATTCCTATTGCAAACGAGCGAAAGGACGCGAACGGAAAATGCGTCGGAAGCTGGGACGACTCTTACCTAAAGCCGGTTCTTGCCCTTGCGAGCGAGTTTGAAAAAAAGCATGCTTCCGGCCGCGTTTCAAAAAAAGCGGTGATGGGCTCTTCCAGCGGAGCCGACATGTGCTTTAAGCTGGAAGAAACGAACCCCAAATTTTTTGACATAATGGTGACGATTGGCTCCGCAAAGCTTCCCGACGACACTGTTTTGGAACGCTACGAAAAAAACGGCTTGCGCTTTTTCTTTGCCTTGGCAAAGCATGACGAGCTTTGCGACTTTGAAAAGGAAATCGCTCCCCGACTTGAGCGCCTAAAAAAATTGAAGGGCTGCCATGCCTTTACCCCTGAATGGATTTACAACGGCGACGGCGGAATCGCTTCGATAAACTTTGGCTTTGAGATGGGCCAGCACTGCCTTGTGAATCCAATGCACTGCAACCTTATGTACGACGACGGACGCGCCATGTACAAAGAGCTTCCAAACGGAGTGACAGGCTGGCTAAAATCTTGCCTTGCATAACTCGCGCGAATGGCGCTAGAATAACCGCATGCCAATACTAGACCAAACAAACGGCGCGGACTTTGCGCAAGCCCAAAAAGCGGCGGCCGCCCATTACATTTTTTGCGACCGGGACATTCTTCTTGCAAACGGAGCGCTTCCAGACAAAGATTTTTTTGACGCCTTTGTCGTCCAGCAAAAAGCGGCTGGGAACCTTGACCGCCTGATTTGCGAAGCGCCGCAAAACTATGCCGCCGCGAAAATCGCGCGCCGCCCCGACAGTTTTAGTCAGTCCGCGCCTTCTAGTCAGTCCGAAAATTCCTCGCAAGCACAAAAAGCCGCGCTTTCTGGCCAGCCCGACAGTTTTAGTCAACCATACGCCTTCATCCCCCTGCGCGAATTTGTCGCCGAAAATCCGACGCTCGCCCCAGCCGCGATGCGCGCAAAGGGCATTTTGTTTTGGCGCGACACATACCGCCACTGCCCCAAATGCGGCGGCGTTTTTTCAAACGACAAGGACGAGACGGCGCTTCTTTGCCCGGAATGTTCCTTCAAACTTTATCCAAGAATCGAGCCCTGCGTAATCGTTTTGATTCGCCGCGGCGACGAAATCCTTTTGGCGATGGACAAAAAACGCGGAACAAAATTTTATTCATGCCTCGCGGGCTTTATGGAATTGGGAGAGTCCGCGATTCAAGCGGTCCAGCGCGAAGTAAAAGAAGAAGTTGGAATCGAAATAAAAAACATAAAGGCCGTGGGAAGCCAAAGCTGGCCCTTCCCCGACCAGCTTATGTTGGCCTTTACTGCGGAATGGCAGAGCGGCGACTTGGTCTTGCAGGAATCGGAAATCGCGGACGCGCGCTGGTTCAAAGCCGACCAGCTTCCGCCGCCCGAACAACTTCCGGGCCGCGGGTCAGTCGCCTGGAATTTAATTCACGACAAATTTTAGCGGCCACTGCTGTCATGTTATGTCGCAGCGCTCCATTTTGATATAGGAAGCGATTCAACTGCGCTCTCACGAGCGCGGTCAATCGGGCAATGACGCGAAGCGTCATAACCCGAACATCTTTCCGCAAAAGATTGTCACTTCCCCAGAATCGTAAGCCTCAGTATGTCAGCAAACTTACCGACATCCACACTCTTTCTCACGGCATCAATGCAAGAAGCGTCAATCTTTATCGTCGCATACTTTTTTAGATAATTATAATTTATGTCAAAAGACGGGCTAAAAGATTTTGCGTATGCGGTTCTGATTTTCTCCGGCAGAGATTTTTTTTCTTCCGCGCGCTTGTTCCCAATTAAAAAAGATTTTCCGTTGTCAAAAATTGG
>CADBBB010000019.1 GCA_902792795.1 uncultured Spirochaetaceae bacterium
CTTGTTTGTAAAGCTCAACGCATCTAAGCTTGAACTCCAATGTGTAGCGCATAAAAATACCCCTTTTACTTTTGTCCAGTAAAAGGGGTACATATCAAACGGCGGGTCTTTTTTGTTGAACAACACCCAAAAAGTATGTTAAAATGAAATCGCAAAGAGGATGCTATGCCGCAAGAAGATTATTCAAAAGCGTTAAACGCGATTTTGGCAATGACATATCAGCAAAGGCTTTCGTTGCTTTCTGTTTTGGCGGAATCCTTGCAGGAAAAAGAACCCGCTCCTGCGAGCGTTACCGTTTCTTCCGTTGAGGAATTGCGCCAAAAGCTGGACGAAGGACTTTCCGACATAGAAGCTGGCCGTGTTATTCCCGCCGCCGCAGTGAACCAGCGTTTGCAAGAAAAATACGGAATATGAAAACATTTTCGGTCTCTTATTCAGAAAAATCCGCATCCGATTTGGAACTTATTTATTCTTATATTGCTGATGAATTGAAAAATCCGACAGCGGCGGCAAATCTTTTACGAAGATTGACAAAAGCCATAGACGATTTGAATTTTATGGCTGATTCTTACCATCTTTATCAAAGCGAGCCTTTCTATAGTCAGGGCATACGGTATTTTTCGGAAGGGAATTACTGTGTGTTTTATAAAATTATTGACGACGCGGCGTATGTAATTAGAATTATTTATGGCGCGCGGGATTTAGACAAAGCGCTAACAGAATAGACGGGCCCGCCTCAAACGGCGGACCTTGTTTATTTGTTTTTTCTTTGATACTGAAATATTTTACCAGATATAATTTCGGTTTTTGTTTTTGGGAGAATTGATTCATAATCAAATGATTCTGTGGCTAATAAAACAATAGTTTTATTTTTAGACATATAGTCCGAAATTATATCTAAAAAAATGTTTTTCATATTCATATTATAGTTTTGCATATCTCTAAATAATATTACATCAGCGGTCAAAATTTCCTTGCGAATTATTTCAAAATTACAGATATCTTTTATATCTTTGACTTCTTTAGCTAGAAATTCTTTGTTGTTTTCTTTTGAAAATTCATCAATCTGTTGTTCCACTTCACTAAGGTTTCTGTGTGTCCAAATAAAGCAACATCCTGATGAGTAAGTAATATCATTTTTTACTTCTTTTATCCAACCTTGAAAACTGATTTCATTCATAATATCCTCAAAAAAATAATAGGTTTTGAATAATTGTTAAAAACAATATTTACCGCCAACCAATTGTGAAGTAGGGGTGCCCTTTATTTGGAAGTAAGAGATTAAAAACGCTCCGTCCGAAAATGGACGGAGTGGTTGGCTTTAATTTTCGCTCACTTGCTCGATGGTTACATCTATGCGGTCATCGCTAGTCTTTTCAACCTTCAAAATGTTGAACAATCTGGTGATGGCATAATGCGGATTTTTTTCAACTACCAATTTATTACCTTCTTTATGTATATACAAATAAACTCCTTGATAAATTTGACTATTCCACCAAGCGATTTTTTTATATTCGGAATCGTAGGTTGACGACCTAGGCGATGTTCCGTTCACATAAATTTTGTCTGCATAGTAGGCCAAATCAAAGTCGCAGCCCATATCGCACTCATTCGCTGCCAAGGTTGTTGACGAACCGCCACCACTTCCGTTTTGATTTTCGTTGCCATTGTTGTTCTCTCCGCCGTTCTCGTTTTGACCGCCACCGTTTTCATCTCCGCTTGGATTGGGATTGTTTGGAGAAGTCGTAGTTCCTTCAGTCGGATTTTGGGTTCCGGTCGTGATGGCGTTGGGATAAAATGTTGCGGAATCAGAAGAATTCGAGCAAGAAGTGAATGCCATTGAAACCGCGAACACTACAAAAATAATCTTTTTCATAAGTTTCCTCCTTTTGAAACTTTGTTGTTTGTCATAAAAATCCCTATTTTAGTATCAATTCCCTATATAGGCTATCATAACCCAAATAGGTATATTTGTCAATTTTAAAACCTAAATAGGTATAATAAAAATATGAGTCCTTTTTGGAAAAATGTGAATGACGAGCTTCTGTACCAAGGAATGAATTTCAAGACTTTGGCTTATAAAACCGGGATTCCCTATACAACAATCACCAACGGCAAAAACCGCGCTGACAGCATTCCCTCTGCGGATGTCGCGCTGAAAATTTCAATGGCCTTGGACAAACCTCTGGAGATGCTTTTGGGCGAGGACATAGATTTTTCCAACGGCGATTCTGAAACTAGTCAAAAAGACAAATCCGCGCGAGAAAAGCATTTATTTAAAAAATATGAAAAATTGATTATAGACTTGGAAAATTGTTCCCCAACAGTGCAAGACAGCTTTTGCAGAATGGCGCGGGCTATGAGCGGCGACCGCAAATAAAAATCTTATGCAATTTGCATACCTGACTATACAAATTGCATAAGTTTTTTTAACCGCGCTCTACTTTACGCTGTCAATGGCAGTTCGCATATCATCCGTCAGGCGCTTGGCAGCGATGGATTCGCTGAGGCCGGCGTAGTTGGAAACTTGGATTTGCGGCAATACCGTAAAGTCGTACTTGTAGCGCTCTTGCGGGTTGACCAAAAGCATTGTCTCGCCTTTGCCCAAGCCGTACTTGAGGTTTCCGCCGATATGCAGGGGCTGGACGTTGGCGCCGGCCGCGATTGCGATTCTTGCCGCGCCTTTTTTGTATTGGTTGGTTCCGTGGCGGGGCGTGCGCGTTCCCTCCGGAAAAATGATCAGGTTGCTTCCGCTTTGCAAGGCTTCCGCGCATTCCTTTTGCATAATGTCAAAGTCAATGTTGTTGGTGATGTACAAGGCGTTGACGATAAGGCTGACCAAAGATTTTTTGAGGCCGGCCTTTACAATGCAAACCGCGTCGCGAACAAAGGCCAAAATGTAAATGACATCCAGCATGGACGGGTGGTTGGCCACAATCACGCAGCCGCGCAAATCGCGCATGGCCTTAAGGTCGCTGATTGTGTAAGTTGAAATTCTGACCAGCGACATCAAATGAATGTAAAAGTCCAGCGCGTAGGAAACGGCTTTGTGGGCCGCCCGGCGGTACGAAATTTTGTTATGGTTGAAAACGCGCAAGAGGGGAAAAACAATCAAGCCAAGCGCGAGGCTTCCTATAGCAAAAACAAGTTCGACAAAAATTTTTCTGATGACGCGCCAAAGCCAAGCTGGGTAATTTGTTATTGGCGGCAAATCGCTATTGTTCATAATTTTCCTATCGTTTAAAAGCGTTGATGAATTCACGCGGCGAGCGCGGAATCTTTTCCAAATCCAATTCTATACTATTATCAGTTTTTTGTGAAGAAAGGAGCGCGGCAAAGGCCAGCGGCTCGTTGGGGCCTTTTAAAAATTCCTTGTAATAGTCGGGAACGTTTTCGTCGGCGTAAACCAAAACTGTTTTTGAGTCGCCGCCTTGCGCCAAAACTGGAGCGGCCGCCGACAACACGCCGCTTGCAAAATCCGCGCCGCTTGGAAAGACGCAAGTGTATCCGCCCTTTAAACCAAGCGCGATTGTCGCTTGCGCGATTGCGGCGTTAAATACGGACAACGAAAAGGCGGCGGGCAAAATCGATTCTTCTTCGATGAGCGTTTTGTTCACTTTGAACTCGCGCTCCAACTCGCCGCGGAAGGAAAGGAAAACCAGCTTGGCGCTTTTGTCTATTGTTCCGTCGGAAAAAATGTCGTGGACAACTTGGACGGTCATCTTGGTAAGCTGGCTTAGGCGGCGGCGAAAAATCGGTTCTGTCCATTCAAGCTTGGGAGAAGCCGAAAGGTCTTCCGCCGGCGGCTCCCAAACGCGCAAGTGGCTTACAAACATTATTTTTTCCTAAAGACAAGCAGCGAGTAGCAGTTGCTGCCCAAATTGTGGTGGGCGGTCTTAAGCTCAAAGCCGCCTGCCTCGATCGCGTCGACCAATTCTTGGTAGCGGTACATTTTGCTGTTGCCGTTTGCCATGCAGGTAAAGTAAAGGCTTGTGGCTTGCAAGGCGTAGGATTCCGCCTCAAAGCGCTGCTGGTCCCAAAGGGGCTCCAAGACATAAACAAGCGTTTTGTCGGTGGCGGCCGCGCGCACTTTCTTTAAGATTTTTGTCACTTGATGGAGGCTAAAGCAGTCCAAGAATTGGCTCATCCAAACGGCGTCGGGAGCGGCGGGCAAAACTGTTTCTTCCGCCAAAATATTTCCGGCGTAGGTGGAAATGCGGTCGGCAAACCCGGCGGCCGCGGCGTTCTTTTCCGCGACGGCGGTTTGTCCGGGCAAGTCGATGATTTTTACGTTGACGTCGGGATCGTATTTGCAGGAAGCGATGGCCCACTTGGCCGTGTTTCCGCCGATGTCAAAAAGCGTTTTTGGTTTTTGCGCGTAAACGATTGGAAGCGCCTGTGGAAACGCGATGTCGCTGTAAAAGTGGTCAAAGTCAAACCAAGATTTTTTTTCGCGGTCGGGAAGGGTGGAAAGCGCTTCGTAGATTGTCGTCCACTTTTCGCCAAAAACTTTGAGCCCCTCGGGCTTTGAGTTTTTGACAGAATCAATCATGTCAAAGGCGCCCTTGTAACAAATGTCATTGGTAAAGTTAAAGTTGACTTTTGTCAAATTATCTTCAAGAAGGAACCAGCCGATTTTTCCTAGGAAGAGTTTTTCGGTTCCGGCCTCGTTCTTCAATTTAAGAACGTTCATGCCGACGGCCATTTCGCTAAGAACTTTTATGCCGTATTCCGAGATTTTTGTTTTGTCGCAGAGGTCTTGGACGCTGATTCCCGCGTCGCCGGAATCGCTTATGGCCTGCATGATTCCCAATTCAAGCAGGGCGCGGACGGCTTGGAAGCACAGGGGCGCGAACGCGATTTTTTGAGCCTCAAATTTTGCGTCTATGGCGGAAATCTTGTCTTCCGCGAATTTTTGCATGTCAAAAGCTGAGTTTTTCTTCATTCAATAATAATAGCAAGATTGGGAAAAGTTTTCAACTCTTGGTCATTTTGCGTTCGCAAAAGGCAAAGAGTTTTGTAAGGCCCACGGTGAGGCACAAGTAAATTAACGCGCAAGAAAGAAGGGGAATCCATGCGTTGTATGTGGCGTTGCGAATGTTGTCGCAAGTTTTTTGCAAGTCGACGACCGCGATGAAACTGGCCACGGACGTTTCCTTTATAAGCGTGATGAATTCGCTGGTGTATGTTGGGAGCGCCGTCCTAAAGGCTTGCGGCAAAATTATTTTTATCAGGGTTTGCCACCAAGAAAGGCCCAGCGAGCGTCCGGCTTCCATTTGGCCGCGGTCAACGCCTTGAATTCCAGCCCGGAAAATTTCTGTGCAGTAAGCGCCGGAGTTTATTCCAAACGCTATGATCGCCACCAAGACAGCGTTGCTCAATCCAAGCGGAGAAAAGACTACGAAATAAAAAATCATCAACTGCGTGGCCATCGGAATTCCGCGAATGATTGTCGTGTAAGTTTCCGATATGGCGCGCAGGGCGCGTTTCTCCGAAATTTTAAAGATGGCGAAAACGCAGCCCAAAATTGAGCCGATTACGATGGCGCAAAATGCTATCAAAAGAGTGACGCCCAAGCCGGACGGAATCAACTTCCATCGGCCGTGGGCAATCATGACGTCGTAAAAAGTCTGCGACATAAACCGGTTACAACTGCTCCGCTGTCAAGATTTTTACGTTTCCGTCCACAGGCATGTAAGCGTCGGAAAGTTTTTGGTAGACGCCGTTTTCCTTTATGGTTCGGATTGTTTTGTTTATGGAATCTAGCAATTCCTTGTCGCCCTTGCGGACCGCTATGGCGTATTCGTCGGTCAAGAAATCGTCGTCCACGATTTTGAGGTCAGAATTGCGCTTTACAATTTCTTTGGCGGGAAGCTCGTCAATTATGATTGAATCGATGGCTCCGTTTTTAAGGGCGAGGGCGGCGTCAATGACTGTCTTGAAAGATTTAATCGAAATGTTCTTCAATTCTTCTGTGACATAGATTTCGCCTGTAGTGCCGGCCTGGACGCCGACCGACTTTCCGTTAAGGTCGGAGACAGAAGCCACGTTGTTTGTGTCGGCGCGGACGATGATTGTTTGCTTGGAAGAATAGTAGGGCTCGGAAAAGTCTACGTTTTTGCGGCGTTCGTCGGTGGCTGTCATTCCGGCCGCGATAAAGTCGATGGAGCCGGCTTGGAGCGCGGCGATAAGGCCGTCAAAGCTCATGTCAACAATTTTCAACTGCTTGCCGTAGTCGCGGGCGATAAGATTGCTTACGACAATGTCAAAGCCGACGACTTCGGAACCTTCTATCCATTCAAAGGGCGGGAACGCGGCGTTTGTTCCCATTTTAACTGTGTCGCTCTTTTTTGAACATGAAAAGCTGAACAAAGCGGCCAAGGCCGTCAAAAGTAAAGTAAATTTTTTCATATACATTATAACCTCTAGTCTTATTCTAGCGCGATTCGCAAAACAAGACAAGAGAGCGCGTTGCAGAAATTTCTTGCCAAATGGGAATTATTGGTGTAATATTGGTAACAGGAGCGTTTATGAAAAAGATTCAGAGCAAACTAGTATTGAGCTACGCCATCATAGCTCTATTGTCAATTTTGTTGGTTTCAATTCCTACAATCGCAAGCCAAGTTTCCGAACTAAAAAAGAACGTGTCGCAAATCGCGAGCGGCCAGCTTTCGGAAGCGAAAGTTTCCATAAACAAATTTCTTGACGAGCCGGCGCGAATCGTCAAAGGCATCGGAGCTTACGCAAAGAGGGCCGACGCGCCGCTTGAAACAAAACAAGGCGACCTTGAAGATTTGATAAAGGGCAATTCGTCGTTTTACTGCGCGTATTACACAGGAACGCTTCCTGTAAAGGAAGGCGGATTTTTCATTTCAAGCGACAAATGGGAGCCGGATTCGGACTACGACCAAACAGGCAAAGAATGGTTCTACGACGCGGTCGCTTCAAGCGACACAATCATCACCGACCCTTACGTTGACGAGGACACAGGCTCCCTTGTCACGACAATTTCCTATTGCTACAAGAACGACAGCGGACAGCCTTTGGGAGTGGCCGGCTTGGACATCATGCTTTCGGACTTGACCGGAATCATACAAAACATAAAGCTTTCTTCCAGCGGATATTCCTTCATCTTGGACAAGGACGGAAACTATCTGACCAACAACGACGCGTCCAAAATTCTAAAGACAAATTTCTTTACAGACTATCCAGAGCTTGCGGAAGAAAAGGCAAAGCTGGGCCAAGAATCTTTTGTAAACTTGGAAGCGGGCAAGGGCCATTACTTCGCTTGTTCCCTTATAAACGAAAAGAGCGGCTGGGTTTTTGTCACCGTCGGAAAGTCGGCGGAACTCTTCGCTTCGGTAAAGCGGAGCGTCATTTTGGTAATTGCGATGGCGCTTTTGGGAATAATAGTTTCCGTAGTCATTTCGTTCGTTCTTGCGATAAAGATTGTGAACCCGATAAAGACCGTTGACGCGACGGTGAACCAAATCGCTTCTGGAAACGCCGACCTCACTCAAAGGCTTGCGGTTGACAGCGACGACGAAATCGGCCACTTGGAAAACGGCTTCAACAAGTTCATCGAAAAGTTGCAGAACATCATTTCGCAAATTCAATTTTCAAAGAACGACCTTACTTATGTCGAGGACGAGCTGACCTCAAGCGTCAACGAAGCGTCAAGCTCAATCGAGCAAATCATCGCGAACATAAACAGCGTCGGCAATCAAGTTGGAAACCAAGTCAACGCCGTTTCGCAAACTTCGGCGGCCGTGGCCGAGATTGCGGAAAACATCAACAGCCTTGAGAACATGATTCAAAAGCAGGCGGACGGAGTTTCAAGCGCAAGTTCCGCCGTCGAAGAAATGATCGGCAACATAAAGTCGGTCAACCAGTCGGTGGAAAAAATGGCGGAATCATTTGGGCGGCTTGAAGAAAGTTCCAAGACCGGAATCGAGCAGCAGCATTTTGTTGACCAGCAAATTATGGAAGTTTCCAACCAGTCAAAGACTTTGCAGGACGCAAACCTTGCGATCGCGAACATCGCGCGCCAGACAAACCTTCTTGCGATGAACGCCGCCATCGAAGCCGCGCACGCCGGCGAGGCCGGAAAGGGCTTTGCGGTCGTCGCCGACGAAATCAGAAAATTGTCGGAAACGTCTTCCGCCCAGTCAAAGAAAATCGGCGCCGAGCTTCACAACATTGTCGACACAATCGGCGAGGTTGTTTCCGCTTCCGCAAAGACCAAAGAAAATTTCAACACGGTCTCGGAGCTTATCACAGACACCGACCAGCTTGTGCGCAACATTCGCGCGGCGATGGAGGAACAGAACGAAGGCTCGCGGCAAATTCTTGACTCCATAAAAGTCATGAACGACAGCACGGTGGAAGTTCGCACCGCTTCTAAAGAAATGAAAGAAGGAAACGAAATGATTTTGAACGAGGTCCACCACTTGCAGGACACGACGCTCGCGATTAAGTCAAGCATGGGCGAAATGTCCGCCGGCGCTGAAAACATGAACAACACCAGCGCGAACCTTTCAAACATTTCTTTGAAGGTCAAAGATTCGGTAGAAAAAATCGGCCAAGAAATCGACCAATTCAAGGCGTAAGGCGGCCTTGGTGACTGACGCTCCGCAAATCAAATCGCTTCCGATTTATTCTCACCTAGAAGAAATTTGCGGCGCGCTAAAGTCGTCGCCGTCGCGCTTTTTGATTTTGACGGCGGAAACAGGAGCGGGAAAATCTACCGCCGTTCCGCTCGCGCTGTTGGAAAATTTTCCTAAAAAAATTTTAATGCTGGAACCCCGCCGCCTTGCCGCCGTGAACGTGGCCAGCCGCGTCGCCGAGTTGCTTGGAGAAGAAATCGGGCAAACGGCGGGCTACAAAGTTTTTTTGGAAAACAAAACTTGCGGAGCGACGCGGCTTGAGGTTATGACCGAGGCGATTTTGACGCGGCGGCTCCAGGCCGACCCAAGTTTGGAAGACGCGAGCGTCGTTGTATTGGACGAGTTCCACGAGAGGTCGATAAACGCCGACTTGACGCTTGCGTTTTTAAAGGAAGCGATGCAGCTTCGCGACGACTTGTTTGTAATCATCATGTCGGCCACGATTGACGCGCGGCGAATCGCGGAATTTTGCGCCGCGCCGATTTTGGAAGTGCCGGGCCGGACTTTTCCTGTCCAGTTTTTTTACAAGCCGGAACTTTCGGTGGCCGCCGCCGTCCGCTGGGCACTTTCTTGGCTTGCGGCCGATACTGATGGCAAGACCAAAACTGCGGGCGCGGCGGAGACTGCTTCCACGCCTAAAACTGCCGGCCGCTCGATTCTCGTATTTTTGCCGGGCATTTACGAAATAAACAAAACTTTTTCCGAGCTAAGCGGTCTTGCCCAAGACGCGGCGCAATCCGACGTTCAAATCGAGCGGCTTCACTCCTCCGTGTCGTTTGAGGAGCAAAAAAAGATTTTGTCGCCAGCCGCGCCCGGCGTAACGCGCGTAATCCTTTCTTCTTCCATCGCCGAAACGTCGCTTACGATTCCAGACGTTGTTTGCGTAATCGACTGCGGTCTTTCACGCCAAAGCCAAATGAACAACAATGTTGGCGCGACGCATTTAGTGACAGTGCCCGAATCGGAATTTTCCGCGGCGCAGCGGGCAGGCCGAGCGGGACGAACCCAAGAAGGCGTTTGCGTTCGCTTGTGGAGCCAGAACGAGCCGCGAACGAAAAATTCTTTGCCGGAAATTTTACGCAGCGATTTAAGCGAACTTCTTTTGGAATGCGCCGAATGGGGAAGCCAGGACCCCGCCGCGCTGGAATGGCTGGACCCGCCCGCCCCGTCTTCGTGGGAGACCGCGCGCGAGTTGCTGATGCTTTTAAATTGCTTGGACAAAGACGGTCAGATAACTCAACTGGGGCGGGCGGCTCTTAGGCTTGGAATCGGTCCCCGCTTGGGCTGCGCTGCGATTTTTGGAGGCGCCGCCTTCGTTCTGCCATTTTCGCAATACAAGGAGTCAGCGCCTTTCTTGCAAAAAAAGTTTGTTCTAAATTTAGAGCGGCGCCTGCAAGAAGTTTGCGCGCAAATTGCGGGCAAGAACGAAAAGGGTGGCCGCTTCTTGGGCTTGCAAAAAGGCGCGGAGTTTTCGCCGCCTCCCGACCCGCTGTTGGCGGGCTTCCCGGACAGAATCGCGCGAAGGACAAACGACGCGGGCGTTTACCAGTTTCCGTCGGGAAGACTTGCCGCGCTAAAAGACTACAAGGGCGGCCTTGGCCCGGAATGGATTGTGGCCGTGGAAGCGGACGCGGGAAGCTCGCAAGGCGCGATTTACTCATACAAGGCGCTGGATTCCGTTCAAGCTGAAAAATGGATTTTGAGCCGCGCGCAAAAAAATGTCGTTTGCGATTTTGAAAACGGAAAAGTCGTAAAGACGGAATTCATCCAATACGGAAAAATAATTCTTTCGCAAAAAGCGCTCAAGGCCGGCGACGAAGACATAAAAAGCGCGCTTTGCTTTTCAGTTCAAAAAAACGGCTTTGACTCGCTTCCCTTGGACGAGCGGACAAAATCGTTTTTGATCAAGCGAAAATTTTACGAGCAAAATATCGGCGCGAATGACGCGGGCGGCGCCGGCAGTCTTAGGCTTGCAAACGATTCCAAGAGCTTTGACAAAACTTGGCTTTCGCAAAACGCGGCCGAATGGCTCGCGCCGTTTTTGACCGGGAACAAAATCAGCGCGCAAAACGTTTACGACGCGCTCTATTATTTTTATGACGGCGCAGCGGTGGAGAAAAACGTTCCGTCAAAACTGGAATTGCAAACGGGCCGCTCGGTAAAAGTCGTCTACGTTGACGGCGAAAAAGTCGTTCCGACGATAGAAATAATAATCCAACAAATTTTCGGCTGCTTTGAAACACCAAAAGTGATGGGCGTTCCCGTCTTGCTAAAACTGCTTTCGCCCGCGCGACGGCCCCTGCAAATCACAAGCGACTTGGAAAATTTTTGGCAAAACACTTGGCCGGAAATTTGCAAGGAGATGAAGGGCCGCTACCCCAAGCACAACTGGGACTATCGCGTGGCGGAGAAGGAATAGGCCGCACGGGCCTTTTGGTCTTGCGAACGTTTTTTGTTCGCTTGCTTTTTTTATCCAAAAATCTCCGTAGTCTTCAGCCAGTCGGCGACCTTTGTCGCGTCTTCGTCAAGCGGGCGGTCGTCTTTGACGAACTTGCTCATCTTGCGCACTTGGTCGTGGACTTTTTTGGTGAAGGGGCTAAAGTCGTCGTAGCCCGCAAGGTCAACCGCTTGCATGGCGGCCAAAAGGTGGGTGGCGAACTGCAAGAATACCAAATCGATTTGCTCGGCGAATTTGCGGGCGCTGATCGTTCCCATGCTCACTTTGTCTTGGTTTATGGCTTCGGTGGGGGCGCTTGTGACGCTGATTGGGTAGCAGTAGCTTTGGACTTCGCCGCGGATCGCGCTGATTGTGATTTGCGCGGCCTTAAAGCCAAGGCGTAAGCCTGAGCGCGGATCTGTGTCTTTTATGCGCGGAGTCAAGTTGTCCGGGAGGCCGCTGAACTTTCCGTCGATAATGACTTCGGCCTGCTTGTCCGAAAGGTCCGAGATGTTTGCGAGCGCCGTCCGCATGTAGTCGCAGGCCGCGCATATGTGGCCGCCGTAAAAGTTTCCGGTGTTGTAAATGCGGCCAGCGTCGATGTCGACGAGCGGGTTGTCGTTGGCGGAATTTATTTCTTCGCCAATCCACTGGCGGGCAAGCGCGAGCGTGTCGCGGTAAACGCCGTTGATTTGCGGCGAGCAGCGGATTGAGTAGCGGTCTTGAATTTTATTCGCCTGCTTGACGAATGTTCTTCCGTCAAGCTTTTCGATTTGCGTCTTTAGGAATTCCTCATACTTGTAAACGCGCTTTGAATTTTTTATGATCTTGTAAATGTAAGCCGCGCTTTCGGACTGGCCCTTGTGGTTTTTAATCTGGCTGACCTTGGCCACAAAGGGCGTGTCTTTTCCGCGTGTGATTTCGCTTGTAACGGCAGAAAGGAAGTCCGAGATGTTCGCAAGCCGCTCCGCTTTTTTTATAGCGAGCGCGGCGACGGCTGTCATAACGCTCGTTCCGTTCATAATCGCAAGGCCTTCTTTTGCCTCAATCAAAAGCGGCTCAATCTTTTCCGCTTTAAAGGCCTTCATCGTCGGAACGATTTTTCCTTTGTAATAAACTTTGCGCTGGCCCATAATTACAGCCGCAAGGTAGCTCAAAGGCGTAAGGTCGCCGCTCGCGCCAACCGAACCAAGCTGCGGAATGCATGGAATGACGTCCTTGTTCAAAAGCTCCAGCATTTTCTTCGCCAATTCAGGGCGAATCGCCGAGTGGCCGCCTTTAACATTTCCGTTCAAGCGGCAAAGAATTACGGCGCGGCCTGTGTCATGATCAAAGTATGGGCCCAAGCCGATTCCGTGGTAGGCTACGATTGTGCGCTGCAATTCGCCCGCCTTGTCAACGCTGATTTGCTTGTAGCAGCTGTCACCAAAGTCGGTGGTGACTCCGTATGTCGGAACGCCGGTGGAAATGTAGTCCATCAAAAATTTGCGGGACTTTTCCATCCGCTCCCAGAATTTTTTGTCAGTGGGAAGGGCGGCCTTTGTGCCGTTAAGGGCGACGTCGTTTACGTCTTCGATTGTGAGTGAGTTTCCGTCAATGATAGTCATAGTAACAACAAGTTATCGCATTTGGCGGAAACTTTCAAGGCGGGCCGCTTCTTAGGCTTACAAACAGTCTAGGCGGGCCGTAGTCTTGGGCTTGCGACCTCGCCGCTATTCCACGCGCTCAAAAGTAAACTTAACGTTTGTCAGTTCGCAAACTTTTTCGCGGCTTGCGCTTTCAAAACTGATTTCCAAAATGCACGCGTCGGAGTTTATCAACTCTCCAGTAAGGACAGCGGTTTTTTCAAACGCAAATTCTTGGAAGGCTTTTCCTCCGTCGTCAAGTTTTATCGTTTGGAATTTGTCCCACTTTGCGGTGGAACAATTGTTCAAATTTAAATTAGCATAGTCAAGCGGCAAAGACGACTGGCCGCTGAACGACACTTTTATTTTGGCGCCTTTTGGAAGCGATTTTGTAAAGCCCAAAATTCTTTCTGGCGGAAGAAAGAGGCTAAAGCCGCCGTTGTTTCTGTTCCATTGAACTTTGTTTATCGAAATGCTTTCAATCACGGCCGCAGATTTTCTTCCGACAGCCACCGGCTCCAAAATTTCTTCCGCGCCAAGCGAAACAATTTTCGCCTCAACCTTAAAGCCGCTTATCGAAAGCTCTTCGTCAAACTTGTTCGAGTCGTAAGAAAAAGAAAGCGTCGCGTAACTTGTGTTTTCGATTTCCTTTTCAATGAACGCGCGAATTCTTTGGTTGAACGAAGCGCCCGCGAAAAATCCTTTTCCGGCGTTAGGAACCGCATAGCAATGCGGACTTGCGTCAAACTGCTCGCCTTTGCCGCTTCTGAACGACATTCCAAAATACGGAGCCCTCTTGTCTGAGACGCCGCTAATTTTCAATTCTACAACCGACCCGGCGGGAATTATTCTCTTTGTGCCAAAAAGCCTGCGCAAGGGAATTCCAAAACTGTAATTGTATTCGCCGGTCTTTTGGTTGTAAACGCTTTTGGCGAATTTTACCGAAGGACTTTCGGTAGCGCCGGCCGCGCTTTCTTCTATCTCTACAGGCTCGGCTGGCTCCGCTTTTTGCGCCGCGGCCGTCTCTTGCGCGCTTTCTTCTTCTTCCGTTTCCGCGCTTTGCGCTGGAACGGCGGTTTCTTGCTCCTTTGAAATTTCGGCGGTTGCCTTGTCCTGCGCGGCGGCGACTTCCTTTTCTTGCGCGGGCTCTACCGGCGCTTCTTCCTCCGCGACAATTTCTTCCACAACAGGCTCCGGCGCGGGGTTGTCTTCGACCGGCTCGGCTTCGACAATCGGCTCTTCGGTGACAATGAATTCTTCGCCCGCCGTTATCGTTTGCGCTTCCTCAACCGGCTTTTGGAAAAGCGCCGCCTTTGGAACGTTCGTCACCACGGCCTCTCCTTCGATGACTTCAACAACGGCCTCTGTCGGAAGGCTTTCTTTTTTTTCGTTTTTCTCTGCTTTTGAAATCGTAATCTTTACTTTTGAATTTGGCGCGGCGGAAATTTTTTTCTTTACAGCCATGACAACCGCTTCCTCTCCGTCTTGCGCGCTGGCAAGCAAAATTTCTCCGCTTAAAAAGTCAATGGCCTTTTCTTTTTTATTGCTAAAAATTTGAATCAATGAATTTTCTTTTAGCTGGATTTTCGTTCCCGTCTTTTCAAACTGAGCGTGGATTTCAGAATCGGAAGCGGTCCTTATTTTGTCGCCGTTGTAAATCGGGCTTTCTTGGTTCACGCGCTCCCAAATGTCGTTGTCAATAAATTTGCGCTGGACTATGTTCTTCTTAAAATAAATTTTCGCCACCGCGACTTCGTTGTTCTTTAACGACCAAGAATTTATGTCCTTGTAATAAAGGCCAAGCGCCGTCGCCGCTCCAAGAGAACACAAAACAAAAATCAAAATGTCGGCAAAGCTAGCCTTCAATCTTGTATTTCTTTTCTTCGTCATCCGTGTTCACCTTTGCCAAATCAGGCGCGGTAGTTCCGATAATCTTTCTGACTTCTTCAATTGTTGAAGGACGCTCTTTTCCCGCAAGGTTTATGACGGCGAACATTTTTATCGCGTCAGTCTTTCCCTTTACGTGAACGCCGGGCATTTGCTCGACAATAACTTTGTCCTTGATAAGATTGTATGTGTTTTCGGTAATCAAAATGTCGGTGGCAAATGGCTTGTTCAAAGCCTCCGTGCGGCTTGCAAGGTTCACCGCGTCGCCGATAACCGTGTATTCCATTCTTTCGTTGGAGCCGATTTGCCCGGCGACGACCGGGCCCGAATTTATTCCGCAGCCGATTCTTACCGGCGCCAATCCCCGTTCCTTGCGCGGCTGGTTAAAGTGAAAAAGCGAAACGCGCATCATAAGGGCGGCGGTGACGGCGTTGAGCGCGTCAAGGGCGGGACTGCCCGCGGACTCAGGCGCTCCCCAAACCGCCATAATCGCGTCGCCGATGTATTTGTCAACGACGCCGTTTGTCTTGTTGACGCATTCGACCATTCGCGTCATGTAGGCGTTTAAAAATTCTACGACTTCTTTTGGTTGCATCGTTTCGCTCATCGCTGTAAAGGAACGGATGTCGCTAAAGAAAATCGTCGCGTTGCGGTTTTCGCCTCCAAGCGCGAGCTCTCCGCTGGCGGCCTTTTGCGCGATTGTCTTATTGGTAAATTTGCTGAACGACACCATCAATTTTTCCCGCTCGGCAAGACCCTTTCCCATTTGAATGAATGAGGAAGTAAGCAATCCAATTTCGTCATGCGTGCGAGGCTTGATGTCCAATTCAAATTCGCCCCGCTCTATTTTTGCGGAAGCGTCAACCAAGTCGGCGATTGGATTGGTAATGTTTTTGCTGAACAAACGAATCGCCATAATCGCGATGAACAAAATAGCGAGCGAAAACAAGATGATTCTGTAAGTGGTGCGATTGATTACGGCAAAAACGGAATTTTCTGAAACGCTCGTTATGACGTAAAGGTTGTCCTTTGTCTTGTGGACCGAAATGAATTTTCTTCCGTCTTCCGTCTCCGCAAGGCTTTGAGTGTTGTCAACGCCTTCTTTGTCCTTAATGCTGTCGATAAGGCTTTGCGCGGCAACGTAAGTTTTTTGCTCGCTTTCATAGTCAGGATTTATAAGGACGGCGGAATTTTGGTCAACCAAAATCGTCGCGTTGTTGGCGCCGGAACTCATAAGCGCGGCCAAGGCTTTTGTGTCAACGCCAACCGCCGCGTTCTTGACGGCGTTCAGCGGCCCATATTGAAAAGTAAAAATAATCGAATCAATGTCAAGCGTTTCCCTGGCGTTAAAGTAGCGGACTTTTCCGCTGGCCGCGCTTTTGTTGGCGATTAAAAAATCCGAAAGTTTTTTTTCGCCGGCCGCTCCTCCGATTTTTTCTTTGAACGAAGGGTTCACTTTTAAGTTTGTGTCAGGGCTGGAAACAAAAATTATGTCGTCGTTGACCCTAAAAAAATCCGCAATCAATGAAGCACGGACCTCTTGGCTTGCTTGGCCTCCTTTTTTGGCCGGTTCCTTAATTTTTGAAAAAGCGTCAAACAGTATGTAGGAATTCTTTTGAGCGTTTGTAAAAGTCTGCTGAACGGTTTGCGCGGTCCTGGCGTTAATCGTGTGGTTGTTTTCTTCGGCCTTGCGCCTGTCGTCGCCGCGAACAAGCGTGGAAACAAGAAAGGTCGTCAAACCCAAGACAAGAATGATAAGGAATGAAAACAGTAAAATATGCTTTAACGCAATTGGAAATTTAATCTTTTGGTCCACTTTTTTCTCCATATTTATTATAACAGAGCATTTTGCAGAACGCAAGGAAAAATAGCCGGAGAGGCTCGAAAAAGCGCAAAATTATAACAAATTATTATTTGACATAACAAGAATTCGCTTTTACACTCTAAAGATATAGCTCAAAAAAATGGAGGAGTATATGAAGAAAATCGGACGCGCTCTTTTTTGCGCGGCTTGCTTGTCGCTCTTGGCGGCCAGCCTTTACGCCGCCCCAAAAGCCAAGGCGCCAAAGGAGATTTGGGTTGCCAAAGAAAAAAACGGAACGCTGGTGACAACAGACGCGAATGGCTATGGCCGAGTGGACTTAGGAGAGGAAGTGGACCTTTCAGGCTACAAATTCTTGCAAGTTGAATGTTCAAGCCCCGACGGAAAAAAATTCTCGCACATTGACTTATACTTTGGCTTTGTTCCCGAAGAAAACGAAGACTATGATTGGGATGAGTCGGCAAAAATTAGAATTTACGGCATCCAAAAAAAGCCCGCGCTTTACCAAGGCATAGTTTATGGCCCCAACATGTGCTACGAGCATTGGGAAAACGGAAAGAAAATTTACAGAAACCCGGAAAAGGCTGCCGCCGACCATTTTGACATAAGTGTTTATGACGCAAACTGGAAGAATATTCCGAACATAAAAATTTTCGTAAAGAAAGTGACCGCCACAAACAACGCCATCGGCCAATTGCATGTTATTGACTTTGCCAAAGCGCGCTTCTTTGCAATCAACAATCAAGTCACATGGGACGACGGCAGCAAGCACTACGCTTATTGGGCGGACCTTCAAAACACATTGGGAACGACTCCCAAAGCCGGCGACATCGTTCAGCTTAAACTAAAGGGAACAAACGCCTATGACCTGGGCAATTTCCGCGCGAACGTTTTTGACGATTCAGGCGAATGGCAGCCAGTTTCAGTTGAATGGAATGGACGCGGATTCGCAAAAGGCCAAAAAGTCAACGACACTATTGACCTTCCGATTCTAAAAAACGGTTCAAAGATGACGCTCGAAATCATCACCTTTGAAGACGAAAGCGAGTTCAAAGGCCCCTACTTGATTTATTCAAAGTAAGAGAAAAAGCTTAAGGAGAAAATTATGAAAAAGAACAATAAAATATTCTTGGGCGCGCTTTGCTTGGCCTTTGCCGCGGCCAGCCTTTACGCCGCTCCCAAAACAAAAGACATTTATGTTTCGCCCGACGCCAATGGAACTCTTTTGACCACCGACGGCGAAGGCCTTGCCTCGTTGGAATTGGACAAGCCCGTTGACTTTGCAGGTTACAAGTATGTCATCTACGAATGCTCAAGCCCCGACGGAGCCAAAATCGCCAACCTTTACATCAACACCTACTACGGCGAAGAAAACGAAAACCACAACGCTCCCAAAAGCAGCACGGTTTGCATCGGCGACATTTCAAAAAAAATCTCAGCCTATCAAACATTTGTTTACGGCGCCGTAAACAAATGTTATGACTATGGCTATTTTGACGGAAGGTGCGACATCCGCCCCGCCGAC
The DNA here is from genome assembly GCA_902792795.1 of uncultured Spirochaetaceae bacterium. Classification (GTDB taxonomy): domain Bacteria; phylum Spirochaetota; class Spirochaetia; order Treponematales; family Treponemataceae; genus Treponema_D. The sequence continues at coordinate 17,963 of CADBBB010000019.1, forward strand.
AAAACGATTTGCGAGCGCTTAGGTGTCGCCGTCGCCGACAAGGACTGGAACTGGCTTCCTGGAATCAAGATTTACATCAAGAAAGTAACCGCCACAAACGATCCTCTTGGAAAGGTCATCACAGTTGACTTGTCAAAGACTCGTTTTGCCGCGGCCAACGACGGGGATTCCTACTATTGCCATATTCCAATCAGCGACATTTTTAGCGTCAAGCCGCAAAAAGGCGACATTATTCAGTTTGCGCTTAAGGGAAACAATGTCTATGGCGTAAACACTCTTCAATTGAATATTACGGAGGAAGTTAAAGGCGGATACGCGTACAGGCCTGTGTCTCAGTCTGTCCAAGTAGGAGACATTCCAGCCGGCGCCATCGACGTGCCCGTGGAATTTGTTTTGAACAAAAACGCTTCAAAAATTAGGCTTGAGCTTGACGCCTACAAGGGCGACAACGACGGCCCCTTCCTAATTTTGTTTGAGTAGATTTACAAAACCTTTCTGTAAACTTTGGAACCTCGCTCGGGGTTCCAAAGCTTTTTGCGCTCAGGCGGAATCGAGTCTATTGAGTCGGGCGCGAATCCCAGCTTTTCAAAAAAGTCGGCGGTTTGAGTTGTCATAACAAAAACCGATTTTATTTTTTGCGCTCTTGCCTTGTCCAACAAGTAGTTTACAATCTTGGGGCCGACGCCCATGTTTCCGTAAGCGGGATCGACGGCGACAGCGCAAATCTCCGCTTGGGATGAAGCGCCCGATTCTTGGTAAACTTTGAGCGCGGCGCAGGCGTGGATTCCTTCATCAACGTTGTAGACGATGTAGCTGTCCAAGTCGGCTTTAAGCTGCTTGGCCGTGCGTTCCAACAAAATTCCTTTTTGGACAAAAGGATTCATCAACGACAAAACGCTCGGTATGTCCTGCGGCTGCATCGCGCGCAAGTCGCCGTAGCCGTTGTTGTAGACCATCGTTCCGCTTCCGATGCCGCTGAAAATTTCGCAGGGCAAAATTCCGTCAACCTTTCCGTTTAGAATGTGAACGCGGTCAACGCCTTTTTTGCAAGCGTCCTTTGCCAAGCGCAAGAGCGAAAGTATTTGCGCGCGGTGTTCGCTCGCCTCCGTTTTGCAATCGCAGTTCATGCGCAAGATTTCCTCCGCCTCCGCAAGATTCATCGCGGGAATGTTTCCGTCGCCGCTAAGGTGAACGCTGTCAGGAAGCGAAAATTCATTCTTGGAAATTTTTGGATCGGGAAGGATGTAAAAAAGCTTTTGCGCCTTTAGGCCGCAAGCGATTTGCTGGGCCAGCTCCGCGCTTGAAATATTGTAGGGCTTTCCCAAATCGTTCCAGCCAATGCAGGGAAAAATCGGAATGAAGCCGTCGTCCAATGTTTGCTTTATGACGTCGATTTTGAGCTTGTCGATTTCGCCGGCCGTTCCGTAATCGGTTCCGTCAAGAACGCCCTTGGCGCGGGCCTTGACCCAGTTGCCGATGACGGCGGTGCGGTTTTCGCCGGCCAAGTGGTTCATGATTGTGTTGGCCACGTCAAAGGCCGCGGTCTTGATTAGCGGCATGGCGGATTCGGGCGCGACGCGCGAGCCCTTTTGGATTTTCCATTCGATTTTGGCGCCGTCCAAAATTTCGCTGATTTGCTTTCGCGCGCCCGGAGCCACGATGACTTTTAGGCCGGCCTGGTGAATCAGCGCTATGTCGTGAATCAGGCTGGGCAAAAGGCCCGAGTCGATTATTTGGTCGTCGATGTGTATGACCGCCAAGGCGTCCTTAAAAATCTTTATGTAGTTTATCACGTCGCGAATCTGCTTGGCGCTTTCCGATAAATTTTCCATCGATTTAATTTTTCACTTTTTGCGGCTGTTGTCAATAGTTTTTGTGGCAAATGCGCGCAAACTGTGATATAATGGAAAGCATGAAAAGAATTCATTTTGCGGGCGCCGTATTTTTGGCGGCCATTTGCGCGGCGGCGCTCGCCTTGGCTTCTTGCCGTGACTGGGGCCGTCAAAAAAACGTTTCGCCGGAATTTGTAAAGGACATGAAATTGGTTTGGGCCGACGAATTTGACGGCCCAAGCGACGAGCCCAACCCTGACTATTGGGACTACAACACCGGCGCGCACGGCTGGGGCAACAACGAGCGCCAGAACTACACCCGCGACCGCGCCAATTCGTTCGTTTCGGACGGAACGTTAAAAATTGTGGCGCAAAAGGGCGACGACAACAAGTGGACAAGCGCGCGCCTTGTGAGCCGCTGGAAAAAGGCCTACACTTACGGCTACATAGAATTCCGGGCCAAGCTTCCTACGCAAAAAGGCTCGTGGCCGGCGCTTTGGCTTATGCCCAACCGCGACAACTACGGCAACTGGCCCCGCTCGGGCGAAATTGACGTCATGGAATACGCGCAAAGCTTTTGGGGAACCAAGGCCTACGGAACTTGCCACTGCCTTGCCGGAAGCGGAGGAAAAGCCCTTGCCAACGCCGGAGTGGACGTGAAGCCGGCCGACAAAAAATGGCATAATTACGGCGTCTTGTGGACGGAAGAAAAAATCACATGGATTTACGACGGCAAGGAATTTTTGTCCTACCAAAATCCGCATGACGCGGACTACCCGCAAAAGTACTGGCCCTTTGACCGCGACTTTTACGTCATCATGAACGTGGCTATGGGCGGAACCCTGGGCGGCGACATTCCAAAAGACGCAAAAAAATGTCAGATGGAAGTTGACTACATTCGCTGGTATCAGTAAAATAAACTAACGGTCGTTAGTCATGCCAAAAAAAGCGGTTTCCGCGCAAAGTATTGTGGAGTCCGCGCTTTTTTCCGCCTTTAAAAACGGAATGGGCGAAACTTCACTTGCCGACATAGCGCAAGATTTGGGAATAAAAAAAGCGTCTCTTTACAATTACTTTGCCGGAAAGGAAGAAATTTTGGCGGCGCTTTGTTCCTACTGCTCTGACTTTTACGCCAAGGTGAATCTTTTTGAGCAGGAGATTTTCACCAAGATAAATTCCGGCAACAGCGAAAAGCTTTTTAAAAAAGCCGTTGACGCTTACATAAGGGCCCATGAGGCGGAACCGCTCTTTCAAATTTACACGCTTGTGGCCAGCGAAAAGTATTTTGACAAAAATTTTTTTGACATTTACGAATCGCAGCGGCAAAAAGTGTTCGAGCAAAGCTTTTTGTTTTTTAAGATTGCCAGCGCGCAGACCCAGGGAAGCGCCCAGCAGTCGGACGAGGACTTGAGCCGCCATTCCGATTTTTTTACGGACGGAATTTTGTCGCGCTTGGATTTGTACATAGCGCAAAAAAAAGAGACAATCAGGCGCAATCCTGAATGCGACGCGGGAAGCCTTTTCGCGCTTCCCAGCGACGAAAAGCAAATTACAAAAATAACGGCTTTTGCTGTTGATATATTGCGAACTTTGATATAAAACTGAGGGCGTGTTTTATGGAAGAAGACATTCTTAAATTGCAGAACGGAAGCGACATTCGCGGCGTGGCTTTGGAAGGCGTGGAAGGCGAGGACGTCAATCTTACGCCGGACATCGCCAACAAAATAGGCCAGGCCTTTGCCGAATGGCTTTCCGCCAAAACTCAAAAGCCGGCCGACCAGCTTAAAGTTGGCGTTGGAATGGATTCCCGAATAAGCGGCCAAAATTTGATGGTCGCCGTAAGCGCGGGCCTTATAAGCCAAGGCGTCGACGTAAAATGCTGCGGTCTGGCCACTACGCCCGCCATGTTCATGTCCATAGTTTTTGAGCAGAGCGCCTTTGACGGTTCGGTGATGATTACCGCAAGCCATCTTCCCTTCAACCGCAACGGAATAAAATTTTTTACAAAAGACGGCGGCCTTGAGCATGAGGACATAACGGAAATTTTAAAGCTGGCGCAAGGCAAGCAAGTTGCGACCGTGGACATTTCCGAAGAAAAAAATTTTGACTTGATTTACTTGTACGCCCGCCACTTGCGCGCGGCGATTATGAACGGAGTGGGCGACTCGCAGCGGCCGCTCGAAGGCCTAAAAATTATTGTAGACGCCGGAAACGGCGCGGGCGGCTTCTTTGCCGAAAAAGTTTTGGAGCCCCTTGGCGCCAACATAGAGGGAAGCCAATTTTTGGAGCCGGACGGCCGCTTTCCAAACCACATTCCAAACCCGGAAAACAAAGAGGCTATGGAAGCCATTCGCTCCGCAGTTTTGGAAAGCCGCGCCGATCTTGGCCTTATCTTTGACACCGACGTTGACAGAATGTCGGCCGTTTTGGACGACGGAAGCGAAATTAACCGCGACGCGATCATCGCGATGATAAGCGCGATTTTGGCTCCAGACAACAAGGGCGCCACAATCATCACCGACAGCGTAACCAGCGACCGCCTCACATATTTCTTGGAGCGCGTCTTGGGCTTGAACCACTTGCGTTACATGCGCGGTTACAAGAACGTTATCAACAAGCAAAAGGAGCTTTGCGCGGAAGGCGTGAACGTTCCGCTTGCGATGGAAACGAGCGGACACGGCGCTTTAAAGGAAAATTACTTTTTGGACGACGGCGCTTTCTTGGCCGTGCAATTGGTCATCGCTTTGGCAAAGGCCGCGCGACAAGGAAAGAAGCTTCAAAGTTTGATCGAGCGCCTTCCTCCGCCCGGAGAGGAAGCGGAAATACGCTTTAAGATTAACGACGAAAATTTTAAGGAATACGGCCAGAATGTTTTGGCCCAGTTTGCCGAACGCGCCCGCGACGTTGGCTGCATAATGCCGGAGTCTTTTGAAGGTGTTCGCATTTCATTCAACGGCGGGCCGGAAGCCGACGGCGCCCAAGGCTGGCTGCTTTTGCGCCTAAGCCTTCACGATCCTGTGATGCCGCTTAACATCGAAGGAACTACGCCCGGCTCTTTGGAAAAGATCAAGCAAAATCCAATAGTCAAAAAACTGGGCTTTAACCGGATCATCCTGTTCTGTATCCTGATACTGATGTATCTGGCATTCTCACTGGCGATTCCCGGTTTTGCCGGCATGGCCAGAATCATGAGTATTCTGAATTACGCTTATTTTCTTGGTTTTCTTGCACTCGGCGTTACCTTTGTCATCGCGACGGGCGGGATCGACTTCTCGATCGGGCCGGTGATGTTCTGCTGTGCGCTGATGGCAGGCTATACCCTGAACACCCATGGCGCGCCGGTGATTGTATCCCTGATTATGAGTATTGTGATCGGATGCCTCTTCGGGTGCTTCAACGGAGCCCTGGTCGCATATGTCGGCGTTCCGCCCTTCATTGTCTCCATGGCAACGATGAATATCGCCAAGGGCCTGGGATCCGTCTTTACGAAGACACAATCGGTCAGCTGGCCGCAGGGCAATGACCCGTCCGGCAACGGATGGTTCCGGAACCTGGTCAAGATCGGCAATTTCCCGCTGGGACTTGTGATCTTCGCGGTCGCGGTTGTGATTCTCTTCATCGTGATGAACAACACGAAGGCAGGCCGGTATATCCTGTGCCTTGGAAGCAACAAGGAAGCGGTCCGCCTGTCCGGCGTCAACGTCCGCAAGTGGCAGATGCTGGCGTATGTGATCTGCGGGATCATGGCGGGAATTGCTGCGATCTTCTTCGTCGGAGCGTACACGACGGTTCAGCCAGGTCTCGGGGACACGTACAACAACGAGGCGATCGCCTCATGCGTCATGGGAGGGACCTCCATGGCGGGAGGACTTGCTTCGATCGGAGGAACCGTAAT
>CADBBB010000020.1 GCA_902792795.1 uncultured Spirochaetaceae bacterium
AGGCTTTACCGATTATCTGACAAAGCCGATCATGTCTGAAAAGCTTGAGCTTATTTTGAACGTCCGGTTCCAAAGTTTGGTAGGTCGGTTCCGAAATAAGCGCGGGAATGTTCATCGCGTAGCCAAGATTGAGCATTTTTTCGGTGACCTCCATTCCCGACGAAATCATCGTAAAGTCGATGTGCGTTCTGTCGCCGACAATTCCCAACAAAACGTCGCAGCGGTGTATGGAAATGTTGAAGGTCACGCAAGGATAGTAGTCTTCGGCGCGGCGCGCGTTTATGTTTTGAATCAAGTCGCGGATTTCGTGCGCGGAGTTTATCGCGTCCGACGGATTTGAGCGGAAGAGGGCTGAGATTCCTTGAGTGGAAACTGATATTGTCGAGCCGTCGTTCTTGTTGATTTGGTCGATGATGGTGGCCGAATAAAATCCCATTGACTCAAAAGTGTCGCGCAAATTTATTTGCGTGTTGTCCGGCGAGATGACCTTGAAGCCCACTTTCATTATTGTCATGGGCTCTTCGATTTTTGAGCCTATCTCCAAATTGCCAAAGACATTTGCTTCCGACAGTTTTGTAAGAACGCGCGGAACAAAGCGGCGGATGGAAAGGTGGTATTTGGACGATTCGTTTTTGAGGAGAATGGCCTTCTTTTGCATTATCTCAAGAATGGCCGCGATGTGGATTACGTCGCCGCAAATCATGACCATCAAAGAAATTTCCGAAAGGTAAAGCAGCCAGCTTGTCCAGAAAAGTCCCAAGAAATGGTCCAGTATGACAGGAATCGCTATTACAAGATAAAAGAAATTGAAAATCGCGGCCTTGTATTGGGCGTTTTTTAGCGCCGCGCAAAAGCGGAATATTGAGTAAACGGCGTACAAGGCCGCCCAAAGCATCGCGGCGTTGAGCATGTACAAAGAAACGCTTTCGGGCAGACAGATGAAGAAGGTCATTAGCGAAAAGCCGACCGCCGCTATCATTTTGTCAAGCAAGGGCCTTTTTGCCGCAAAAACTTTGTCTACGGAATTTAACAGAGCGAAAATCGCGCCGGAAAATACCAGCAGGTTTTGCAGCTTGAATTGCAGGCCAAAAGGCGGCGACAGTTGCAAAAAGGTCAGCGCGTTGAAGTTTAGGAACGACTGTCTCATGATTAGGAAGAAAATCAGCGCGGAGAAATACAAGTGTACGATTTTTGTTTTGTCAAAAACCCAAAACGCGATGTTCATTAAAAGGATGAACAAGAGGCCGCCCAAAAGGGCCGCGTTTGTCAGCATCATCCGCTGGAACATTTTTTCTATCGCAACTTCTTCTCCAAAGAAAATTGGCGTCACAATTCCGCTTTGCCCGCCGGTGAAATTTGACACTTGGACAACAAGCTCAATCATTCCATTTTCGTTGGAGCTGACGCGGGCAAAGATCGGGCCTTGCGCGGCCTTGTAGTTTTCTTTGTGCCTTGAGAACTTTCCGCATTCCAAGAGAAAGCGGCCGTTGGAATAGAACATCGCGCTGTTGCAGGGATTTCTTCTGGAGAAAATTGCGTACTCGTAATTTGGGCGCAGGCCGGTCACGACAATTCTGTAGGTGTGGCAGCCGATTGTGGGAATGACCGGCTTGTCCTGCCGCTTTTTTGTCCACGGCGCGGGGGCTTCTATAAAGTCAACTTTAAGCTTGGCGCCCAAAAGGCTTGTGAACGTTTGGTTGGCGTAAAATTCCCAGTCGCCGTTGAGCTGGACATATTTTTTTCCTGCGTCCGACATGCTGAAATTTATCGAGCCGTTGGTCACGTTCTTTGCAAAGAGCGGGGCGGAGAAAATTAAAACTGCGAGCGACAATGCAAGGCCTTTAAAGTTCATCTTCGTCCTCAATCACCTCAAGCGTTTCTTCGTAGGCGGTCTCAAGTTTTACAATCGGCATGGCGCTGTAAACAAGCGTCTGCTTTCCTTCCAAAATAAAGAAGTGGCCCTCGTACATGTAGTCGATGTAATTGCGACAATAGGGCATGGCCTCTTCGGTGATTAGAATTTGCGCGTTCATCTTTGTCGTTTGGTTTGCCACCGCGCAAGCCAAGGCCACGTCGTCGGAAATTGTAACCGTGTCCAAGCGGTAGTTTGTTCCCATCGTTCCTACGGCGGCTCTTCCTGAGTGGATGGAAATGCCCACGCCTATGTCCGTCCGGTTTTTTTTGCGGAGCTTGCGGCGGATTTCCTTGAGCTTCTTTTGGATGCGCGCCGAGCAGACGATGGCGTCCGTGTTTTTTTGTGTGAAGAGCGCGATGAAGCCGCCTGAGTCCAGAATTATCGGCGAGATGGACTGGTAAAAGTCCGTCATTATTTCAAAAAGTTCTTTGCGGTCGATCGACTCCGAAATTTGATTGTAGTTCTTGACTTGCGCGCAAAAAATGATCGACTCGATGATGCGGCATTCGCCGGGAATGATTTTTGTAAGGTCGCTGGCTCCTATCAGCTTCAATATTTTTTCGGAAACGAATCTTGCCAGCGTGTTGTTTTCTTCCGCCAACGCCTGCGAGTATTTGTTGACGCGCGCGAGCGTTCCGCTGCGGTCGAAGGCGTACACGATGCATTGCGTAATTCCAAAAATTAAAATTGAAAGCTTGTAGGCGTGGTAGGCGTGTATGGAAGTTTGCGTTTGCGGAACGACCAAAAAGTCCGCGACGCTGGCAAGGATTATGACTAGAACCGCGAACGTCCTCGCGTTGGTCAAAAAGAAATTCCGTCGTGACGATGTCGCCGAGCCGGCGTTCCTTCTAAAAGCCACTTCCGTTGGAATGGCCACCGTGAACAACACGCCTAAAATGGCTATCGCCGCGAAAATTGTTTTTGCCTTTTCAAAGACGGCGGGCGAGGCGGCGAACGCGGCGGCGGCGTTGACGGCCATCATCGCGTGCGGCAAGAAAGTTCTTTTTCGGGGAAGCTTGTAGAGCGACGATTCGTACAAAACCAAAACGAGCGCCTCAAGGCAAAAGAGCGACACGGGAATTCTTCTGTGGCTTATGTAAGGAAGGTCCCTGAAAATTCTTTGCGACAAAGAATAGCCCGCCATGATGACGGAGCCGATGAGAAGCGCGAAAAGGATTATCAAAAGCAGTTGGTTCTGGCGCTTTGAGTTTATGAACAGCTGAGTCAGGTTGTACAAGATGTGCGCCAAAAGGAAAAACAAAATCATGGTGTTTAGAAAATAATTCAGCTGGAACATTGTTTCGGCGTTGCGCTTTTCCGTTATCCTTATGGGCTTGAGGATTCCGCGCTCTTCGTTTTCAAAGTCGGCCACATGAATCACAAGGTCGAGGATTCCATGCGAGTCCGCCAAAAGGTCTATCGGTTCGCACAAGTCGCCGGGTTTTGCCGAATTTTTGTCCTTGCTCAAAAAGCCCGACGTGGCCACTAATTTTCCGTTGCACCAAAAGCGGCAGCTGCTTACAATTGTTCCGTAAATTTCTGTAGCGTAGATTTTTTTTGGAACCAAGTTTTCAACCCGGTAGTGGAAGGTTCCGTAACGCGTGTCTTTTTCAAATTTTAGCGGAAGCTTGACCTTTTGCCCGTCATTGTTTTTTTGCGCCGGATAAAATTCGTAGGGCTGCAAAAGTTCCGACTTGTAGTAATCCCAATCGCCCGAAAGTACAACCCACTTGGCATGCAAAAGTTGCGCGTCAAGCGTTTGCGCAAAAAGAGGCTTGTCGAGCGAGAAAGCGGTCAATGTCAGAAAAAGAGCCGCCAGCGCGGCGCGTCCAAACTTGGGCATTTTTCTAATTATAACACAAAATTCGCTATTTTTCAATTAAATTGAAAATCTTTTCGTCGTCCAAACTTTGGAGCGCCTTTTGGGCCTCTTGCGTTATGTCCACAAATTGGCCAGTTTCGGCGAAGAAAAGGACGCAGCGAATTTTGCTTTGGTCGCCGTTCGCGAACAAGTCCGCGGCGGTCTTTTTGTAGGCCGCAAGCTGGTTGTAGTAAATTTTTGGCTCCGGTCGCAGGTCGGTCTTGTAGTCAAGGACGGTCCATGTATTGTCTTGGTTTTCAAAAACCGCGTCCATGCTTCCGCTTATTATGTAGGAGCCGATTTTTGTCTTGAATTTGAATTCCGGGCGGAAGGGGCGGCCGGCTTGGAGAGCGGCCAGCGCGGGGTTGTCCTTTTGCGCCAGGAATTTGTCCAAGATTTTAAAGAAGGCGCTTAAAAGGATTTCCCTGTTTTTTGGGGAAATTTTTTGAACCAGCGAAACGCCTTTAAAATATTCGGCCGCCCCGATTTTTTGCGCCGTCCAATTGTCGCGGTCGCGCGACCACGCTTCCATAAAGGAATGGAAGAGGGTGCCGTAGTCGTTTTTTTGCAAGGCGCTTGCGTTGACGAATGAATTTATTTCCGGGCATGAATTTGACGCTGGAAGGTTTTCGTCGTCGAGGCCTTTTTGAAAAAGAATTTTTTCTTCCAGCTCGGAAGGGCTTGTCCAATAATTTTTGGCTTGCGCTTGGGGAATTGTTTTTGCCGCCTTGAAAAGCTCCATTTTCTCTTCAAGGCTTTTTTTATCAGCCGCCTCGGCCGGACGTTCGCTTCCGCGAAGGCATGTCGGAATTTCTTCCTCCTCAAAGGGCGGAGGCGGCAGCGGAGAGTTATCGTCGCCTTCGCTTCTTTCGTAGGAAACGATGAGGTCGAGCGCGGGCTTTTTTCCTTCCGGGATGAATTTGTCGGACGGCCGCTTTCCAATTATGAACAAGCCTTTTTCCGCGCGGGTAAGCGCGACGTAAAGAAGGCGGCGGGCCTCCGCGTCGTCCTTGCTTTTGTTCTCCGAGGCGGCGATGAGCGCGAACAAGTTTTGCTTTTTTGAGCCGTTGCAAGTGACAGGCCCGAATTGTTCGCTCGCAAAAATTTTTGACGAGTCGGGCGGAGTTCCGTCCCTGGCTTCCGCCATTCCCCAGACAAAGACGTATTCAAATTGAAGTCCCTTGCTCTTGTGGATTGTCATCACGTTGACGGCGTCCGTCCGCTCGGCGGGAAATTCCGTTCCCTTGATGTCAATCTCCGAGTCGCTGTTAAAAGAAGCGCCCTTGGCCTTTGCCAGTTGGTCGACAAACCAAGACAAGTCCTTTCCCTCAACGTCGGCGGCGCGCGCAAGCTCAAACAGCAAGTCGTAATGCTCTTCGTCGGCGCCCGGCCAAAACATGTAGCCTTCGTTTCGCCACAAGCGGTCGATTGAATTTACTATTGGACTTGAAAGGGCCGCCGCCGAAAATTCCTTATAAAAATTTTCCGCGGCTCGGTAGCGCTGGAGCGCGCCGCCTTGCAAAACGTCTTGCGCCGCGATGTTTTGGTCAAAGGCTTTTTGCGGAAGCAGCGAAAGAATTTTTTGCGCGTCGTCCAAGTCCAAGCCCGCGAAGGGCGAGTTTAAGAAAGCGGCGAACGCGTTTATGTCGGAAGGGTAGACGCAAAGGCGGAGCGCGTTGTAAAAGTCGTTGGCGGCGCTTTGCGTGAATATGTTTCCCTGCTGGTCAAGCGTGAAGGGAATTTTGTTCAGCGCGAATATTCTGGCTATCCGCGCGTAATGCGTCCTGCTTTTTGCCAAGAGCGCGATTTTTGAAAAAGGAACTTTTTGCTTTTGGTTAAGCGCCATTATTTTTTTTGCGACAAAAAGCGCCTTGGCGTCGTTTTCGTCAAGCGTTGTGTCCGGGTCTGTTTTTGCGGAAGGATAGAGGCAAACTTGAATTTTTGCTCCGGCGCTTTTGGGGTCGCGCTCTTTTGTCTCAGGAAAAATCGCGCGCGCGCTTTGGTCAAACTTGGCCTGGTAGTCGCGCTCCGGCTCTTCCTCAAAAATTTTGGCCAACGGCTCTTGGACGCTTGGCTTTTGCGCGTCGCCTGGAAGCCAGCCTCCAAAGATTTGGTTGAACTCGTCTATGAGCGTGGAGCATGAGCGGTAGTTGCGCCGCATAGGAAGCGCCGCGCAGTCCGGAAGGTATTTTTGCAGGCCGCTGAACACCGAAACGTCCGCGCCGCGAAATTTATATATTGACTGTTTTTCGTCTCCAACAAAGAAGAGCCGGTCTTTCATAACACGGCCTTGGTCGTCGGTTGAAATCAAAAGGAGCAAGTCGCGGTTGGCGGCGTTGTTGTCTTGAAATTCGTCTATCATTATAAAGTCGTAGGAGTCGCGCTCTTGTTTGCAAAGAGCGTCTTGCTCCTTTAGGGCCAGCAAGGCAAGCTCGTTCACGTCCTTGAACGTTAGCTCTCCCGTCCTGCGCTTTTGCTCGTTGGCCTTGTCCGCGAAGCGGTCAAGGAGGGGGTGGAGCTCCTGCAAAAATTTTAGGTCCTGGAAAAATGTCAGGATTCCGTTGAGCTGGTTGGCAAAAGCCGGCGCGCTTTCTTCCGTTCCAAATAGGCCGCTCTTTATAAGGCTGTCTATTTCCGGGTCCGAGATTTTTGTCGTTATGTTGAATTTTTCAAGCGCCCGCTGGACAAGAAGAATTTGCGGCGAGGCGGCGAAGTCGTAAAGCGCCTGCGCGTCGCAAGCGCTTTGGCTTTTTATAAATTCTCTCGCAAAGGCCCGCGCCTCGCTTGTCTTTTGCGACTCCCAAAAGGCGATGGCTTCCGCGCCCTTGTCGAACCAAGCCGTTGCGCGGCCGGCCGGCTTTTGGCTTGGAAATGCGTCTTGAATTTGCCCGATAATTTTTTCTATTTCAAAAAAAGGATTCTTGTCCGGCCGCCATTTTTCTTCCACCGCCTTTCTTTGCCTTTCAAGGCTTTGCTCGAAGACGCGGCATTTTTTTTGGGCGTTGGCGCTGTCGGCCAAGGATGTGTGGCTCAAGGCTGCGTCGGCAAAGAAGGCCGCGCATTCTTCAAATTTGGCCGGGTCGGAAATCCATTGGACGGCGGCGCTGTTCCTGTTTTCCATCACAAAGTCAAAGGCCAAATCCCTTGTCCTTGAGCCGTCAGATCCCGGCGCGAAGTCCGGCCTGATTCCGTAAAGGCTCGCGGCCTGCCGCAAAATTCCCGCGTTGTAGGAGTCCAGCGTTTGTATCCTTGCCTTTGAAAAATTGTCCAGCGCCTTTTGCGCCCGCTCGCGGCAATCGTTTGGGCAGTCGTCCTGGGCGTAGCGCTTTAATGTTTGGTGGATGCGCTGGTACATTTCGGCGGCGGCCTTGTTCGTGAACGTCAGCGTGAGAATTCTGTCCACGCCGCTTGCGAGGCCTGTCGTTATCAGGTAGGCGAATCGGTTTGCGAGCGTTTGCGTCTTTCCGCTTCCGGCGCCGGCTGACACTATCGTGTTTTTTAGGGAGCGCGTGACTTTTTCTTGGTCGCTGTCGGGTTTTCTTTTTAGCTTTGAGCTGAATTCTGTCCAATCCATTTTTGTCTCCCTAGTATGTCGTCCTGCAAATTGAGTTGAAGGGGCAGGCGTCGCAGTCCTTGTACGGCTTGACTTCCTTTAGCGAAAAATTTTTTTCGACCAAGCTTTTTTCCATCGAACGGATCCTCCGCTCAAGGCTTTGCAAGGCCGCCTCAAAATCTTGCCGCTCCACCGCCTTTGAGCGCGAGTCGGGGTTTGGGATTATGACCCGCTTTTCCTCAAAGCGCTTTATGGAAACAAAGCTCGCGCGGCTCACTTTTTTGTCCGGGCTTTTGTTGGCGCTTTCCCACAAGCGCGTGTAGGCGGCCATTTGGCAGTCGTCCAATTCCTTGGGGCTTCCGTCCTGGTTTTGCGGCTGTCCTTTTAGCGTCAAGTCTCCGGCGGGAATCGCCGCGCGCGAATTTTTGTAGTCAACGAGCGCGATTTGTCCTTGCGGCGAGCGCAGGACCAAGTCCATGCGGCCTTGCAGGAGGGGCGGAATGTCAGCGTCGTTTCCGTTTCCCCATTCTATTTCCTCAACGCTCCAGCCGCCAAAATTTTCTTCCGCGCAAAAATCGCGCAAAAATTGAAGCAGCTTTTGCGCGAACATTTTGTTTTGGCTCTTGAGCGCCTCTTGGACAAGCGCGCTCTTTTTGTAGGCCTTGGCTTCCAAAAAGGCTTTTTGCGCGGCCGCTTCCAAAAAAGGAAGGAGCGTTTTTTGCTCGCAGTCCTCGCCGTTCCGCGCGATTTTGCCTGTCTCTTGGTCGGTTGTCGGAAGCGGCTCTCCCTTGGCCTTTAAATGCGCGAAGTAGATTTCCAAGATTTTATGGTTCACGCTTCCTTGGTCGTATGTTTCAAACAAGTCCGTGTCGAGCGAAAATTCGTTCACGCGCAAAAGGCGCTTGAAAATCCATTTTCGCGGGCACGGAAAGAATTCCTTTAGGTCGCTTGGCGTTATGTGAATCCTGTCCTGCGTTCCGTCGCGCGCGCCTCGGTTTTCCTTTACGGTCTTGTCAATGACGGCGGCCAAGCAGTCTTTTGTTCCGCCGTCGTCCAGCGCCCCGGCGTTTTCTTTTTCTTTGTTCTTGAAAAAATAATTTTCAAATGATTTTTTTTGCGCGTCCGTCAAAAAGCGCGGTGCGTCCTTTACGTTTCTTATAAAATCGTCGGCGTCCAAGCCGGGGTCGCTTTGCTTTGGCTCTTGGTCCGCCGCCAGCGCGGAGTGGGGGATTGCGAATCCGTCGAGCGCGCCTTGCGAGGCGCTGAAGGAGCAGTCGGAGCAGAGCGCGTATGATTGGACGTAGGCGGCGGAATGGTCGGAGCCGCTTTGGTCCAGCAAAAGCGAGCGTTCCTTTGGCGACAAAAAGCTGAGCGCGAGTTTTTCCACGGTGATTTTGTTTTGGCTCGCGTTGATCACAAATTGTTTTTTTATGGCCGCCTGCGCGCTGACCTTGTAGTCAAAGACTGACACGCCGCGCTTTTTTTGCCTTGGCTGGTATTGGGAATTTTCTATTTCGTTCAAAAAAAATGAATATGCTTCCGAGCGGCCTTTTGCCACTTCGGGAAACCTGTCTTCCAGCGCGCAAAGTTCGTCCAGAAGCGCGACGCAGCGGCTTAGAATGTTGTTGCCTTCTTCCGCTATTTCTTCTTTGGGCAAAATAAATTCGTCCTCGAACTTTTTCCAGTTTGCCTTTATGGCGGAAAAAGTTTTTGAGCGCGCCAACGCGACGGCGGAATTTTTTAGGCTTGCGTAAAATTTTTTGGCGTCCAAAAATTCTTTGGCCTCGTCGTCCTTGCTAACGCCTTCCGACAAGTCCAAGAGCCAGGGGTCCACGACGTTTCCGGCGGAGTCCGTGTATTGCATAAGGCACTTGGACTCTTTTCCAAGCCGCGTGAGAATTTCCATTTCCGCCGGATCCTTCCACGGAATGTTCGCGTCAAGGACAAGGGAGCGGACGCTTTGGTAGGAAAAGTTGTTTTGGACGCAGTCTTGAATTTTTCTAAAGACCCGGCCCGCTCCCGTCTTTCCCAATTTTATTCCGCTTCTTGTCACAAAAGGAATTTGGTAGAGCGCCAGTTCCCGCTCAACGTAAGGCCGCAAATTTTCTATGTCGGGAACGCATAGCGAAATGTCGTTCCAGTCTGCGCCTTCTTTTTGCGCCTTGATGATTCTTAGCGCGGCCATTCTAAGCTCAAGCCGCATGGAAGTCCAATAGTCCGCCCTGATTTCTGCGTCCGTTTTTGGAATTGCCACAAGGCGGACGCGGCCTGCTTGTTGGGCCTCCTGCAAAACTTCCTTGTATTCGTCAAAGTCGTCCAAAAGTTCAGGAAAGAGGACTATGAAATTTTTTCTGCTTTGGGAATCAAAGCGCGCGCTTTGCCATGACGGCTCGAACAAATTTCGTTCCCGCAAAAAAGTTGAGTACAAATCGTAAAGCTTCAAATAGTCGCGGTTTTCTGGATTGTCGCGCTCGCCGCAAAGCTGTCCGTCCTTGATGAATTTCCCGGCCAAGGCGCGCCAGCGGCCAAGCGAAGGCAAAAGGCCCGAAATCCAGTCGGTGAACGAAAGCGCGTTTTCCTTGTATTCGGAATTTATTAGGCGCTCAAAAATTTTTTCTCCGTCCTTGATTCGTTCCAGCAAAAGACGCGCGAAAAGTTTTCTTAATAAGGAAGGAACCGCTTCTTGGCCGCTTTGCTTGGACTTTAGCGCCTGGCCCTTGAAGGCGTCCCAAGCCAAAAAGCGCTCTTGCTCCACGGAGCGGGGCCAGCCGTCATTTCCGTCTTGGCGGACGACAAAGTCTGTCCAAGAATTGGCCGCCACGTCCGTGTTGAAGACAAAGACTGTATTTTTGTCAAGAATATTTTCTTTTAGCGTTCTTTCTATTATATTCGCTTCCATATAATTCGCGTCCGCAAGTACATGTTAGCGCGCTTTTCGCGATTTTTCCATAGCGCCCGAATTATTTTTCTTGCAGAATTATTAAATATATGTTATAATTGCCGCCAGCAAATATGTTTTCGATAAAGAACGATTCAAAGAAAAACGGCGTTTCTCAAAGCAGACTTTCGATGAGAAAGCGCTCGATAATTGTTTTTTCCGTGATGGTCTTTTTCCTTGTGGCGGTCTTTTACTTTTTGATTTTGCATTCCACCACGATGAACGTCCAATATTTTTACAAGGAAACGAGCGAATACGCGGTTGAGTACAACGCGATGTTTTTGGAACGAAGGCTCGACGACTATCTTGGCGATTTGGAGCGCGTTTCGGTTTCCGTAAATTTTGACGCCGACGACCGGGACATAAACGAATCGCTTTTGACCGCCGAGGAACTTGACAAGCCCTACATTCTGCGCATTTGCTTTGCCGGAACCGACGGCTTGGTCCGCTACAAAAACGGAAAAGTTTTAGACGTCGCAAAGTACAAGTTCTTCAAGGACTTCTTGGAGAGCAAGCCTGCGACAAAGATTTCGCTTTGCGGAAAAAGCGAGTTTTCAAAAAGCGACAATTTTTTTGCGGCCAGGTCCATATACGGAAAGGGCGGAGAATTTAGAGGAGTTCTTTTTTCCGTCATCGACTTTTTTGCAGTGCGCAATCCTATCAAGCGCATGGCTTATTCCGAAAGCGCCACAGGCTACGCGATGAGCGAAAGCGGCGAGTTTTTGATTGAGCCTGAATTTGACAGCGTCATAAAAAAAATTGGCGCCGATTCTGATTCCATCGCGCAAAAGGACAAGGAGGCCTTGTTCGCCTTCCGCGAAGCTCTTGAAAAGGAGGCTTCCGGCTCGGTGGTTTTGAGCGCGATTAATTTGGGCCAGGAATTTGTTTCGTTCGCGCGGGTCAAGAACGCCGGTTGGATTATCGGCCTTGTGGAAGTGCAGTCCCGCTTTTACAAAGAATTTTTGGATTCAAGCGTTCGGCTCATCGGATTCTTTGTGGTCTTCGCGTTCACCGTAATTTTCATTTTCGCTTTCATAACGCTTTCGGGCTCGCGCGGAATGTCGTCGCACCGCCTGACCTTGCAGCAGGATGACGACTTTGACGAGCTTACCGGCCTGTGGACCGAGTCTCGTTTTGAGGAAGAGTGCGAGCGCGCGCTCAGGCGCAATCCTGACAAAAATTACATGCTCTTTGGAATCGACATTCGCGGTTTTAGAATCGTCCAGCAGACGGAAGGCGTGGCCGCCGCCAACGAGCAGCTGGTCATGCTGGCCAAGCGCTTAGGACAAATCGCGATGCAGCAAAACGGCATGGCGGCGCGCGGCGCGATCGACCATTTGTACTTGATGTATCCCATTGAGGACAGGGAAAGCGCGATAAGGGAATACGAGTCCTTCTTGTACAACGGAAATTATTTTCCGGGCAGGGCGGGCGAGCGGCTTCCCACCAAGACCGGAATTGTTTTTGCCGGAAAAGACTACGAGCAAGATTCGATTCAAAATTTAATCGGAAAGACAAGCTACGCGCGCCATGTGATTCAAGACAACCTCTTGCAAAATTACGCGGTCTACGACAGGTCGATGGAAGAGCGTCTCATAAAGGACAAAAAAATCGAGCGCTACATTCCAATCGCGTTCACGCACAATGAATTTTATGTGGTCTACCAGCCCAAGGTTGACTTGACCAACGGCAAGCTCATCGGCGCGGAGGCGCTTGTCCGCTGGCATTCGCCGGAACTTGGCGACTGCATGCCCGACGAATTCATCACGCTCTTTGAGCGCAACGGCTACATCAACCGCCTTGACTTTTACGTTTACCAAAAGGTTTTTGAATTCCTTGACGCCCGCGCCAAAGAGGGCAAGCGCAACGTTCCTATTTCCGTGAACATGTCGCGCTACCATTTGTCGGACGAGCGCTTTGTCCAAAAGTTTTGGGACTTGTTCTGCCGTTACGACATCGAGCCGAGCATGATAGAAGTGGAAATCGTCGAGCGCTCGGTCGGCGCGGGAGACAGCCGCTTGCTTGAAGTGACCAAGCAGCTGCACGAAAAGAATTTCCGCGTGGCCATTGACGACTTTGGAAACGGCGAGTCTTCCCTCAACATTATTTCCGAGATTCCGGCGGACGTGCTCAAACTTGACCAAAAGTTCATGCGCGTTGACCAAAGCGGAACCATTCCCAATAAGGACGAATACAAGATTGTTGCCAAAATTGTCGAAATGGCCAAGGCGCTTGGAAAGGAAACGATTTGCGAAGGCGTTGAGACCGAGCAGCAAATTTCTTTCTTGCGCTCCGTTGACGTCAACTACGTCCAAGGCTTTTACTATTCCCGCCCGCTTGCGGAAGACGACTTTGTTCGCTACTTGGAGGACCACGCGTGAAAAAGTTCACCGCCGCCGTGGTGGGAATTGGACGCATCGGCTGGACGCTGGGCTTTGACAAAAAGCGCGAGCAGCCGGCAAGCCATGTCATGGCGCTCAAAAAAAATCCGCGCGTAAAGTTAATAGCCGGCGTTGACAACGACCCTAAGCAGTTGGCCCGCTTTAGGGCAAAGAATCCCCTTGTCCGCGCCTATCGTTCGATTGACGAGCTTTACCAAAATTGCGATCCTGACATTGTGGTCGTGGCCGTAAACGAGAGCGCCCATTTGCAAGTCACCCTTGACGTTTTGGCCCGCTCGCCGCGCCTCTTGATTTTGGAAAAGCCTGTCGCTCTCAATCTGCGCGAGGCGGCCAAGATAAAGTCCGCCGCAAAAAAATTCGGCGTTCCGATATTGGTGAACCACGAGAGGCGCCATTCCGTCGACTACAATTTGGCCGCCTCTTACCTGCCAAAAATCGGAGCCTTGCAATCGATAACGGCGCGGCTTTTTTCGGGCATGAAACTTTACGATCCGGCCTGCGAGGACAGCGGCGCCTACAGCCTCCTTCACGACGGAACGCACTTGGTCGACATTGTCTTGTTTTTGCTTGAGACTTTGGAAGGCGGCGGCAAAACGATTGGAAACAAGGCGGGCGGAGGCGCGCGCGTTTTGTTAAAAAATCCTGTGGTCACCGGAGTTTTCCGCGACCCAAAAAACAAGGAAATTGTCCGCGAGCTGAGCGCGCATTATTCGTGCAAGAGTTGTCCGCAGGTGACTTTTTTTATGTCAGGAAGGAGCCGCTTTTTTGGCTTTGAGCTTGACATTGTGGGAACGGAAGGCCGTGTGTGCATCGGAAACGGCTACGCCAAGTTTTACCGCCGCTCGCCGTCAAAACTTTACGCCGACTTTTATTCACTAAGCCGCGACAGGGGCGTGGCGCTTCCCAAAAAAACCGGCTACTTTGCCAACATGGTCAAAAACGCCGTTGACTTTTTGGACCAAAAGGCGCCGCTCAAGTCGACGCTCCAAACGGGAATCAACGCGCTCTCCGTCTTGGAAGAGATAAAGGCCGCCCTTTAGCTCCGCTGCGCGATGCCGCAAAATTCCCGGACGTTTCTAAAGCCCTTTCTGCGCATAAACGCTTCCAAGCCTTCGACTATTTCTTTCATCGCCAGCGGATTTGCGAACGTCGCGGTTCCAACTTGAACGGCGGCAGCTCCAGCCATTATGAATTCAACGGCGTCGCGCCAATTGGCTATTCCGCCTATTCCGATTACAGGAATTCTTTTTTCTTCCGGAAGCTTGTTCATCGCCTCGACCACTTCCCAAACAAGGCGCAGGGCGATTGGCCGGATTGCCGGGCCGCCGAAGCCCGCCTTGATTTTGTCAAAGACGGGAACGCCGCGCTCTATGTCAATCGCGACTCCTTGGAAAGAATTGCAAAGGCTTATCGCGTCGGCTCCGGCTTCTTGGCAGGCGAGCGCCACCCCGACAATGTCCGGGGCTTGCGGCGTGAGCTTTACAATCAGGGGCTTTGTCACCAGAGCGCGAATTTTCTTTGTTATGTCGCCGGCCGTTTGGCAAGTCATTCCCATCGCGGCGCCGCCCGCCGAAACGTTGGGGCAGGATATGTTAAGCTCAATCGCGTCAACGTCGCTTTCTTCCAAGAGGCGGGCGCCTTCGCAGTAGCTTTGTTCCGTCGAGCCGGAAAGGTTTGCGATGACGGCGGTTCCAAGCTTTTTCATTTGCGGAAGTTCTTCCTGCAAAAAATGCGGAATGCCGGGGTTTTGCAAGCCGATGGAATTCATCAAGCCGCTCGGCGTTTCCCAAACGCGGACGCCGCTGTTTCCTTGGCGCGGCTCAAGCGTAAGTCCCTTGGAAGAGATTCCGCCCAAGGCGCTTATGTCAAAGACCGATTCGTATTCGACGCCAAAGCCAAAAGTGCCGGAGCTTGCGATGACGGGGTTCTTTAGGCGTAAGGTTCCGACATTAACCGAAAGGTCCACGATGTCTACCGAGCCGCGCTTTGAGAGCGCCGGAGCCGGGTCTTCAAAAATAATTTTTTGTCCGGCAAAGACAGGGCCGTCCTTGCAGCAGCGCTTGTAGCCTTCGACGGTTTGGACTGCGCAGCCCAAGCAGACTCCCATTCCGCAAGCCATTTTTTGTTCGAGCGAAAGGTAGCATTGGACTTTTGCCTTTTCGCAAACGCCCTGAATGTAGCGCAACATTGGAGTTGGGCCGCAAGCGTAGACCGCCGAATATTTTTTTGCCTTTAGGTAGTCGGCGGTAAGGACCGCGCTTATCATTCCGTGGACGCCTTGGCTTCCGTCGTCCGTGGTGATGACTAGATTTTTGGCGCGGACGTTTTGCAAGCCGTACGAGCCGCTTTTAAAGCTGGCGAAAAAGTCGTAGGACTCGTCTGGCAGGCTTGACGCGAAGCCCGCGATTGGAGCCACTCCTACGCCGCCGCCGATCAAGCAAATTTTGGCGCCCTCCTGCGGGCTGGGAAATGTGTTGCCGCACGGGCCCAAAAGCTCCACGCGCCTTCCTTCTTTTAAAGAGCAAAGCTCCTTGGTTCCTTGGCCCTTGACTAAAATCAAAAATTCTATTTTTGCAAAATTTTCTTCATGGAAAATTTCTACGTTAAAGACGCTGATGGGGCGGGCCAAAAGTTTTTGCGAGGCGTGGGAGCGCAACATGAAAAATTGTCCGGCGGCCGGAAGCGCGTCTTTTTCGGCCTTCAACGAAAGCAAGTAAACGCTTCCTTTGGGAACGGCGCCTTCAACCGGAACGCATTCGATCACGCGCGCCATTTGAAAAATCGCGGGCGTTTCGTCTTGGCAAAAATCTTTCATCGCTGGCCCCCGGCGTTTTGTTGGAAGTTTGTCAATTCCACCTTTGCGGCAAGGCAGGCGCGCAGGGCGCTGTCGGCGATGTCGTCCAAGGTCAGCGTTTGGGCGGCCAGTTTTTCTTGGAGACTCGCGTCCTTTTTGTAGGCGCAAAGAATCCCTCGGCTGGAATTGACCGCGCCGCCGGCTTTTTGCAGGAGCGTTCCACAAATGTCGGCCGCCCCTCCTTGCGCGCCGTAGCCCGGAATCAAAAAGAAAATTTCCGGGTAGGCCGCGCGGATTTGAGCCGCGTCCTCTTGGTGGGTGCAGCCCACTACGGCTCCGACCGGCGAGCAAGTTTGGCCCGGGAAGGCGGCGGCCATTTTGTCCTTAATTCTATTTAGCTCTTTTCCAACGCAATCCAAGACGAGGCCGCCTTGCTTTAATTCCTGTTGTTCGATGTCCGCCGCTCCAGGGTTTGAAGTGCGCAAAAGGACAAAAAAGCCCTTTCCCTTTTGCGCGCAATATTCCGCGAAAGGCTCAAGGGTTTCAAAGCCCATGTAAGGATTGACCGTTATGATGTCGGTCTCAAAGTCGCCCTCAAAGTGCGCGCGCGCGTAGGCCGAAGCGCTGGCCGCTATGTCTCCGCGCTTTACGTCGCTTATGGCAACAAAGCCCGCGTCGCGTACGGCGCGCAAAGTCTTGGCGTAAACTTCCATTCCTTCCAAGCCCATCGCCTCGTAGTAGGCGGCCTGGATTTTAAAGCATGAGGCGCATTTTTCTTTTTGAACGCGCTCGATTATCGCCTTGTTGTAGGCCAAGACCGCTTGGGCGGGGCTGGCAAATTTTTGCGCGGCGCTTTGCGGAATGTATGAAGGGTCGGTGTCAAGGCCGACGCAAAGGGGGCCGTTTTTTTGGGCGGCCTCCTGCAATTTTTGCATATTGTGAATCATTCTTCTATTGTAACGGAACTTGACAAATTTAGCAATGGCAGATTAAAATAAATGCCATGAAAAGAATTGTCATTGCCGCATTGGCGCTTTGCGCGCTTTCGGCTTTTGTTTGCGCCCAAAATTTTAACGGCGCCCCGGGCGTTCCAAACGCCAACGGCGGAGAAAGCTTTAGTTTTTCCATAACTTGGGAAGACATAAAGGACAACATTAACGGAACCCAAAAAGGCCCCGCGGAGCTTTCCGTTCCAGCGAACGAAAAAAAAGAGGAAGCCGTCTCCCTGAGCAAGGAAGAGCTTGACGCTCAGGACATAGAGCGGATGACTCTTTTGGCCCAAGGTGGAAACGCCAACTTTCAATATAACTTGGGCCGTTGCTACGACAGGGGACTCAAGGTTGCGCAGGACTACAAAAAAGCGCTTTACTGGTACCAAAAAGCGGCGGAGAACGGCAACGACTACGCCGCCAACAACTTGGGCTGCCTTTACCTTGACGGAGACGGAACTGAACAGGATTTTGAAAAGGCCGCCTTTTGGTTTGAGCGGGCCGCAAAAAACGACAACACATACGCGCTTTTGAACCTTGGCTGCATGTACGCGGACGGAAGCCTTGGCGGCTCTCCCGATTACGACAAGGCGTTTAAATATTACAAGAAGGCCGACAAGTTGGACTGCGCTCCCGCCGCCTATCTTTTGGGGAACTGTTGGCAAAACGGCATGGGAACAAGCGCGAACCAAAAGAAGGCTTTTTCTTGCTTTAAGAGAGCCGCCGACGCGGGCTACGAGCCGGCCTATTATGAAACCGGCCGCCGCTACTACGAAGGAAACGGCGTAAAGAAGGACATGAAGCTGGCCAAAAAATATTTGGAATTCGCGGCCAAAAAGGGCGACCTAAAGGCGGCGGCGCTTTTGGGCGGCTGCATGTGACGCTTTTGGCCGCCGGCCCTTTGAGGCCAGATATTGCGCGGCCTCAAAAAATTTGCTATAATTTTAAAACTGATTTTTTTTTGGAGGAATGAAAATGAAAAAAATTCTATTGGCTTTTGCCGCGCTTTGCGCGTTTTCTTTTGCCGCTTCCGCCAAGCCCGCCAAGCTTAAGGTGAACGGTTGGAAGGACGCGG
This sequence comes from uncultured Spirochaetaceae bacterium, assembly GCA_902792795.1. GTDB lineage: Bacteria > Spirochaetota > Spirochaetia > Treponematales > Treponemataceae > Treponema_D. The sequence continues at coordinate 17,528 of CADBBB010000020.1, forward strand.
CCAAGTTGGCCGACAAGTATGATTTGAATGTCGTAAGGGACTACACCGACTATTATGTGGCCAAGAGCGGCGACGGAAAGGAATTTGTCGTTTACTTTAAGAAGGATTATGCGGACTGCGCCGCCATTTTGGCGATGACTTGCCTTGACGGAACTCTTTTGTCCAAGACAACCTTCATCGACAAAGAGGACGAGGGTGGTTTCCTTCCCAAGTTCAGCATGACGGAAGGCGACAAGAAAGCCATTTTTGAGAACGGCGGCGACGCCACTTACGCTTTGCGCGAGTTGGGATTCGCGCAGAACACTGTGGAAGTCATGTACCAGCGCGCCAAGCATCGCTCCTTGGTTTGCAAGGAATTCGGCCTTGTCCTTCCTGAGACAGTCAAGAAGAACGAAGAGAATTTTCAAAAGACCTTCGACGCGCAAAAAGCCGGAATGGACAAGCTTGACGTTTGCCAAAAGATAATCGACAGCTACTTTGCCTTCTAGGCGAATCGCTGGACTAAGAAAGGGGCGGCCTCTGAGGAGACCGCCTTTTTTTAATCGCGCGCGCGTTGGCGGAAGCCGAATGTCGCGCGGCTGGAGAGGAATATGAAAAAACTTTTTAACAAACTTGACAAAATTGGATCGGCTCTTGCGCGCGCGGCGGCTTGTTCGCTCGCTCTGGCCTTTTGCGCCGCGCTTTTTTCTTGCGACAATTCTTCTGACGCGCCGTACATTCCGCCCAAAACCAGCGACTGGCTTTTCTTGTGTTACTTTGACGCGGACGATCCAAGCATAAACGACGACTTGTACAAAAACATTCGCGACATCGAATGCGCCTTTGCCCAAACGCGCGCCTCTGACGGAAGCCCCAAAGAAGGATACGCCAATGTCACCGCGCTTGTCTTGTGGGACGGAATCAGCCATGAGAAAAAAGACAAAGACCAAAAATACATTCACCCCGACGGCGCCTTGTACGAAATCGGAGCCGACTACAGCTTGCGCTATGTTCCCGGAGACGGAAACGAATACGGCGCGGGCTATGTGGAGCTTGGCGAAGAATTTGCGGTGGGCCCCAACACAAAGGACTTGACCCCGCTGGCGGCGGGCTGGCTGCCAAAAGAGCCCGACATGTCCGACCCGGCCACATTGACAAACTTCTTAAAGTGGGCCAAAGCCCATTACGACGCGCCCAATGTCGTCCTCTGTCTGCAAGATCACGGAGCCGGAACTTACAAGGAAACTTACATGGACTCAACCGCCGCTTCCAAGACCTTGTGCGTGGACGCGAGCGCCGGAACCGACAGGAATTTGACTTGCAAAAACATTACGGACGCCCTTACGGCGGCGGGCTGGACGGGCGACAAGAAGCCCAAAATTTTGTGGAACGACCTTTGCCTTCAGGCCACGGCTGAGATTGTCTGGAACTACAAGGGATGCGCCGATTACTACTGCTCTTCTCCCAATGTAAGCTGGATGCCGGATTATTACGGAGTTTTTTCAAACATAAAGAGCGGCATGAAAGCGCTTGACATCGGAAAGGTGATGGTCAGCGCCTATATGCATCGCTATTACAAGAAGCCGATGCCGTGCCCAGAGGAAGGCCAAGACCCTAGAAACACAAGAGCCAGCGGAGTCTCGATGTACACAGCCTCTTTTTTTAGCCTTGATTCGCAAAAGGTCGACGCTTTAAAAGTCGGGGTTGACAAACTTTCCCAAGACTTTCTCAAAATAAAAGAAAGCGACGCCGCCCTTTTTAACTCCATTTACACAAATCATATAAGGCAAGACATTAACAGCCTTGCAAACTGCAAGGGCCTTGTGTATAACGGAACCTACGCATGGCTCAACGACTTGGGCTGGCTTTGCGTTGACATTATCAATGACGACACTTTGACTTACGCGCATGACAGCGCCAAAGCTCTTTTTGACTTGCTCAAAAACGGCGACGACAAGTTGATAATTTACGCTTGGGGCGGCCGTCGCGCCTTTGAAGACGACTCAAGCGGCGCGTGGACTAGTGTCACAGACTATCAAACGTATCTTACAGGCAAAAAGGATTTTATTTCCGGCGAAACTGTCGCCACTGAAGAGGATGACGAGGCTTACGGCCTTAGTATTGTCGGAAGCGTTTGGGGCGGCGCGGAAGATGAGGACAACCCCATTTTGCATTACGACGACTGGACCGGCTTTTCAACAAAGTGGGGCCAGGTCATAAAGACATGGCGGGAGTATTCCAAGCAATAATTTTCCTCATTTACAAAGCTCGCTCATTTTGTTAAAATGCTTAGCGGCGATAGAATTGCTTGCAAGCCTAAAATTGCAGGCGCGCCGCATAAGCCGCAACAGCCGCGCTTGCGACCAAACTCGCGCGGCCAGCGGTATTGTTTGGAGGCATTAAAAAATGAGCGACAATTTTCCTTTGAGCCACGACCAGCTTTTGGAGCTGACAAAAAAATTCCCGACGCCCTTTTACCTTTACGACGAGAAGGCCATCCGCGACAACATGGCGGAGTTCACAAAAGCCTTTTCGATTTTTCCAAAATTCACCGAGCACTTTGCCGTAAAGGCCATGCCCAATCCCTACATGCTAAAAGTTTTGGCCGAATGCGGCTGCGGCGGCGACTGTTCAAGCTTGCCCGAGCTTATGCTTTGCCAGATGAGCGGAATCACAGGCGAGCAGGTGATTTTCACCTCCAACGAAACTCCGGCCGAAGAATACCAGCTGGCCTACAAGCAGGGCAATATCATAAACCTTGACGACATCACCCACATAGAATTTTTGCGGGACTCTCTTGGCGGAAAATTCCCGGAGCTGATTTGCTTCCGCTACAATCCAGGCCCGCTAAAGGAAGGCAACGCGATTATCGGAAAGCCCGAGGAAGCCAAGTACGGCTTGACCCGCGAGCAGATTTTTGAGGCCTACAAAAAGTCGCGCGACTTTGGCGCCAAGCGCTTTGGCCTGCACACGATGGTCGCCTCAAACGAGCTTAACCCCGACTACTTTGTTGACACCGCAAGAATGCTTTTTGAACTTGCGGCGGAACTTAAGGAAAAGCTTGGAATCAAAATCGAATTCCTTGACTTGGGCGGCGGACTTGGAATCCCTTACAAGCCCGGCCAAAAGAAAGTTGACTACTTTGAGGTGGCGAATAAAATCCGCGCGCTTTACGACAGCATGATTGTTCCCGCCGGCCTTGACGGCTTGGAAATCAAGTGGGAATGCGGCCGTCCGATTACTGGCCCTTACGGCTGGCTTGTCACAAAGGCGATTCACAAAAAAGACACTTACCGAAAATACATCGGCGTTGACTCTTGCATGGCCGACCTTATGCGTCCCGGCATGTACGGCGCCTACCACGAGGTCACGGTGAGCGGAAAAGAAGCCGCGCCCAAAACCGAAGTCTACGACGTTGTCGGAAGCCTTTGCGAAAACTGCGACAAGTTCGCGGTCCAGCGCCCGCTTCCAAAAATAGAAAACGGTGATTTGGTCATCATTCACGACGCGGGCGCGCACGGCCGGGCTATGGGCTTTAACTACAACGGAAAGCTCCGCGCGGGCGAAATTCTTATGCGCTCGGACGGCTCCTTTGTCCAAATCCGCCGCCGCGAAACTGTCGAAGACCTTTTTGCCACGCTTGACCTTGACGGTGTCAAGGACTTTAAATGAGCGGCGATAACGACGACCCGCGCGCGAATGGCGAACCCCGCGCGAACGACCGCGGCGCTTTCTTTAAAGGCGCGGCCTGCCTTGTCTTTTCGGCCTTTAACTTTGCGCTGATGGCCGCGCTCGCGCATTTGGCCGGCGACGTTCCCTTTACCGAAAAGGCTTTTTTTAGAAACGCCGTAGCGGTCGTCGTGACGCTCTTTATGCTATTAAAAAGCCGCGAGCGGATTGCGATTCCAAAAGGCGCCCTCAAGTTCTTGATTTTGCGCGGCCTTTGCGGTTCCGCCGGCATCTTTGGAAACTTTTACGCGCTCGACAGAATTCCGATCGCGGACGCGGCGATTCTAAACAAGATGTCGCCGTTTTTTGCGGTTGTCTTTAGCTTCTTTTTGATTGGCGAAAAAATCAAGGCCGTTCCGATGGCCGCCACAATCGGCGCTTTTCTTGGCGCTCTTTTTGTGATAAAGCCCGGCGCGTCGGCGGTCCATTCGCTTCCGGCGCTGGCTGGTTTTTTGGGCGGAATGGGCGCGGGCTTTGCCTACGCTTGCGTGCGTAAGCTCGGCTCGATGAAAGTCAAGGGCGCCTTGGTAATCGCGTTTTTTTCCTGTTTTTCTTGCGCGCTCTGTCTTCCGTTTATGCTTTTGAATTTTGTCGCGCCCTCCGCTTGGCAGCTTTTGTGTTTGCTGGGAGCGGGGGTCGCTGGCTGCTTGGGCCAGTTCGGAATCACTTACGCTTACTTTTTCGCGCCCCCGCGCGACATTTCGATTTTTGACTATTCGCAAATTATTTTTTCTTCGCTCTTGGGCTTTGTTATGTTCGCGCAAATCCCGGACGCGCTCAGCTGGATCGGCTACGCGGTCATCATTCTTATGGCGGCGATAGTGTTCGTTTACAACAAAAGAAAATTTACCTTGGAGGCAAAACAATGAATTGTGGAATTGCCAAAAAGCGCGGGCGCTTTGTCGCGTTCGTTTTCGCGCTTTCGTTTTGCGCGCTCTTTGCGTCTTGCAAAAAGTCCGCGTCGCTTTACCCTGAATGCTTCGCGCTGGACAACGGCCTTACGGTCTTTGTCCGCGAAGACCACAAGGTTCCGCTCGCGTACATCGAAATCGCCGTTCGCGCCGGCGGCGTCACCCAGCGCCGCGACAACGCGGGAATCTTCCATTTATATGAGCACATGATGTTCAAAGGAAACTCTATGTGCAAGGATTCCGCCGCTTTCCAAAAAACGCTCGCCGAGCTTGGTGTTGACGATTGGAACGGAACGACAGGCGAGCATTGCGTAAATTATTTTTTCACAATTCCGTCGGAAGATTTGAAGAAGGGAATGGAATTTTGGTCGGCGGCAATTCGCGAGCCGCTTTTGGACGAAGCGGAATTTGAGGCCGAAAAAAAAGTCGTCATCTCCGAAATCCAGGCCAACATCAATTCGCCGGGAACTATTTTAGGCGCCTTCTTCACCAAAACTTTTTACCCCGACGCTCCCTGGCAACTGGATCCCAGCGGCGCCGTTTCCACCGTTCAAAACGCAAGGCTTTCCGAGCTAAAGTCGATAAAAGAAAAATATTACGTTCCCAACAACGCGGCGCTATTTATTGGCGGCGACGTTGACGCCAAGGAAGTCCGCCGCTTGGCTCAAGAAATTTTTGGCGATTGGGAGCGCGGCTCCTTTGACTTTAATTCCGAATGCGCCGTCCAAACGCAAGAGCCGTTTGGCCAGACGAAATTTTTTGTAATGCCCAACGAGGAAGTGTCGCCGCAAATCGCGCAGACGATGGTTTACTACCGGGGCGCCGACGCCGACTTTGACCGGGCCTCAACCTATCCCTTGGACTTGTTCACAAACTATATAAACGGCCCCGACTCTTCTTTTGTCCAAGAGATTTTGGCCGACCAAGATTAACTTTTACGCGGTCATGCTTGAGCCGGAACGCTCGATTCCAACGCGCGCCAAAAATTTTTATTCGCTTGTGGCGGAAAAAATGATTCCAAACTACGCGGAGACAAAAAAAATTGTCGGCGCCAAAAAAATCAAGGAGCTTAAAAAAATCCGCCGCGACGACGAGTTGATAAAGTCCGAGCTTTTCGCTTCCATGCTGGGCGATGCGCGCTACTGGTGGACGGTTTGCGACAAGGATTATTACTACGACTACGCGAAGAACATGGACAAGGCTAATGACGCTCAAATCGCCGGCGCGCTAAAAAAATACATTGTCGGAAAAAACGCCTTTGTTGTTGTGGTGGTGAACCCAAGCGTCTACAAAAGTTTGAAGGCGGAATTTGACGCGCAGGGCTTTGAGAAAATCAAGAAGGAGAACGCGTTCTGGTTTGATGGCGGGGAGGAACAAAAATGAAAAAAGAAAATCGCGCGGCTTTTTGGGCTTGCAAACATTTTTTGGTTTGCTTGTTGTTGGCGTTTTGTCTTTCGTCTTGCGCGAAAATTACGGTTGGCGCGGACGCAAAGGCCTTTGAGCTAAAGAACGGAATTCCAGTTTACTATAAGAGCGTCGACTCCACAAACATCGCTTCGGTAATCATTTGCGTCCGGGGCGGAAGCATGACCTACAGCCGCGAATTTTCCGGCGTGGAAGACTTGCTCTTCAATCTTATGAGCCGCGGCGGAAGCGAACATTCCTTTGACGACTTGCGCCGCCTTTCCCATGAAAAGCATATTTCCCTTGGCCACAGCGCGCAGTATTGCGGCGCCTACCTTTCGCTTTCGTGCCTTTCGTCTTATTTGGACGAAGGCTTGGACGCGCTTTTGGACTGCTTCTTAAAGCCCGCCTTTGACGCGGAGCAGTACAACACAATGATGACCGAATGCGACCAGAGCCTCCAGCGCATGCAAAACGACCCGGAGAGCCTTTTGTTCTACACGATGAACAAGGAAATTTACAAGGGCCACCCGCTAGCCGCGTCAACCTCTGTTTTGCCGGAGTCGCGCGAAAACCTCACGCGCTCAAACTTAAAGGAGCGCTACAACAAAATTCTTGACGCAAAAAGAATTTTCGTTGTGGCCGCCGGCGACGTAAATCTTTCCAAGCTCCGCCGCGCGCTTGAAAAGTCTTTGGGAAAGGTCGCGGCCTTGGAAGAAGAATTTGTCTTGCCGCAAATTCCGCCGCTTGAAATTTTCGGCCCCAAAGTTTCTTTAAAGTCTCCGGCGCTCGCGAAGGGGAGCGGCCACATCGCGGTCGCCTTTCCAATTCCGGGCGCGACTTCTCCAGACCTTCCGGCGGCAAGAATCGCGGCCCTTATGTACAACGAGCCGCTTTTCAACATAATCAGGACAAAGTACGGAGCCTGCTACACGCCGTCGGTTTCGGGCGGCTTTTCCCCCGCGCCTTACGGAACGATTTTCCTTTACCGGGTGAGCGACATGAAAAACGCGGCTTCGTACATTCCTGAAGCGGAAAGCGAGTTTTTGAAAAGCGACATCGAAGGAAAGTTGGGCGGCTTCATAAAGAAATACCTTTCGTCCGTCTGGCAAAACCAAATGACTTGCGCCTCGATCGCCGGCCGCTCGGCCAACGCGCTGCTTTCTTTTGACGACATTGACGGCTTTGACAAAATCGCCGACGCCGCCAAAGCGCTTACAGCCGCCGACATCCGCCGCGTGTTCAAAAAATACTGGCAGGACGGCTCCAAGCGCGTCTTTGAGATTAGCGGCGAATAGTAGCGGCAAGATTAATTGAACGCAAGCCCAAAAACGGTGGATTGCCGCATAAGCCGCAACATTCGCGCTCGCTGATGGGCTCGCGCGAACAGCGGTACTGTAAGAAACCGTTAAAACGAAACGACGCCCTTTAGCGTAAGGCAGGTGAGGCCGCTGTAGCTGCCGTACAAGCCGTCCCTTCCGTCGATTCCCTTGAAGAATAAATTTCCTACAAGGCCAAGCTTTATCGCGTCCGTCAAAGCGTATTCCGCGGAAAATTCCGTCGCGCTCGAAAAATCGTTCAAGTCCAAAAAGGCAAGCGCGGAGAGCGTGAGGCTTTCGTTTAACAACGTCTTTTCTACGGTCAATGACGCGCGGTGGACGTAGACTTTTCTGTCAAGGGGGTCTTCTTCCCAAGAGGCGACCAGTTGTCCGGATCCGTCAAATTTATTGATTTTGCTTTTGGATGCGAAGGCCGCGTCGGCTATGTATTGCGCCGTTATTGTCCAACCGCCGCTTGGAGTCCAGTCAAAGCCCGCCAGCGCGACCAATTGGTTGCAGTGTTTGGAGCCGTCAAATGCAAGACCCTCCATTTGCCTTTCTGCCTGCCATTCCGCCGAAGTCTGAATGTTCCTTTGCGGGAAAAACGCGGTTTCCAACCTAAACACAAAGTCTCCCATTGGAATCGCCGCGTCGGCTCCAAGCATTCCCATGCGCTTGTAAGTTCCGGTCACGACAACTTCATTTTTTGAAACGGCATTGTAGGAAAAGAATGGCAGGTCGTCCCAGCCGTAAAATCCGTAAAAGGACAAGTCGAACTTTGAAAAATAAAATCCGACCCGCGCGGCGAATTCGCTGTTTTCAAGTTTTAGGCCGGGAAGGTCAAAGTCGTTCCATTTTCTTGGACAATTAAGCGCGAAGTTTTCGTAGCGGTCGGGAAAGACGACTTTGCGCAAGACGCTTTTTTCCGCAAGCGGAAGGGTGCTTGGCGTGAATATTGGAATCCAGTACAAGTCGCTTTGGAAAAAGTTTCCCATGAACGAAACTCGCAGCGCGTCGATGCCAAGGCGGCTTTCTTTGTAAGTGGAGGCAATCAAGTTGGACTCGTCTTGCGGGCAAAGAATGTCCGCAACTTGAATTCCGTCCGCCTTGCCCCAGGCCGCTATTTGCCTTCCCGCGCGGACGCTCCAAAAGCCGCCGTTGTAGTCAAAGTAGGCTTCCTTTAGTTTGATGGAAAAAATTCCGTCGTCGCTTGCGAAGTTTGAGATTCCGTTTGTGGACTGGCTTTGCGTTCCATCGGCGACAATGGCGGCGTTCAAGCAAAACATGCTGTCGCCGATGTAGGCTTTGAGCGTGTTGTCAAAAGCCAGCTGGCCCGCCAAAAAATTTCCGGCGTTGTCTTCCGCAAGGCCCGCGCCAGCGAGCGCGGTGAGGCTTCCGCTATAATTTAGTTCCTGCGCGAACGCAAGTCCAAACAAAAATAGCGGAAGGAAAAATATTTTTTTCATTTATTTTACCATTTCCCTTTCAAGAGCGCTTACGGTAAAAATGTTTTTGTCGAGCGGCAAATTGTACTTGACTTCCAAAAGCTCGTAAACTGTTTTGTGCGAGCTGAGCAAATTTGACATGGTCATTTTTTTGATTGTCCAAAAGCCGTCGATTTGCTCTATGCTTTCGCAAACAAGCTCCTTGAATTTTTTTCCTTGCTTGTCGTAGTATTCGCCCTTTTGCGTCATGTAGTTGCTTTTGTCAATCCACATCACGCGGCGGGTTATTTTTGAAGTCTTGTCTTTGGCCGTGTATTCCAAAATCCAGCAATCTTTTCCGTTCACGCTCTCAGAGCCCAAAAGCTTGAAGGTGTCCTTTCCAAGACTGCGCTCGCCGATGTCGCCGTAAGTGAAGTCCGTTCCCTGAAAGTCGTCGTCCTTGCTTGAGCCCGAAACGCGGCGCGCCTTTTTCATCGCGGGAAGGTAGAGCCAGCTGTCGCTGTCCTTTGTCGTTCCGTCAGGATTGTCGGGGTAGTCAAAGGAAAGGTAGCTTACGCCGGCGACATCCTTTGGCGTCCTGAATACCGTGACGCTTTTTTTTGTCGTTCCCTCTTCCATTTTGTAGGAAGCGATGTCGCGTACGCGGCTCTTTCCGCTTTTGTCGGAAAGAGTGAGGCGCGCGACCATGTAGTTTGTGTCGCCGTCAGGAAGGTCGTGAACCTTCTTTGCGATTTCTTCAGCTGTCTGGCCAAAGGCGGCCGCCGTCATGCAAAGAGCCAAGGCTCCCAAAATGATTTTTGAAATTTTCATAAAAACGCTCCTATATATTTTGATTGTTTTTTTCTTTTCCAAAAGGCTTTATCAAGTAAAGCAGCGCCGGCGTTATCGTGTAGTCCGCGATTAAGGCGGCCGCAAGTCCGATGACAGACAAAAGTCCGATTACAAACAAGTAGCGCAAGGGGCTGAACATGTACACAGTAAAGATTGAGCAAAGGATGAAGGTTGTCATGAACATCGAAGCGCCTATTTCGCGGCAGGAATCTTCCATCGCGGTCTTGTAAGAGCCGGTCTTTTCCAAACCGTACTTTAAATGCGTGGTAAGGTGGATCGTGTCGTCCACCGCGATTCCCAAAATCATCGGCATTATCGTGACGGTCACAAAGTCCAAGGGGAATTTGCAGTAGCCCATAATCGCCGCGATTAAAATTACCGGCGCCAAGTTTG
>CADBBB010000021.1 GCA_902792795.1 uncultured Spirochaetaceae bacterium
ATACTCAACGTTGAATCTTTTAAATTCCGCGTCGCCGATTGGCGGGCTCCAAAGTGGAACGACCACGTCAACCACAAACGGAAGGTTTTTCGTTTCAAACGGTTCAAACCTAGTATTCTCTGCTGTAAATTTGTTTTTCATAAAATTATTTATACACCTTTGCGGTCTCTTCCGCAAGGCTCAGGATTTTTTGCTTGAGTGATTCCGGCGACAAGACTTTTAGGTCGGGGCCAAACGACAAAAGAAAGTCGCAAAGCCAAGGCTCGTCCGGCGCCGTGAACACGACGCTCGTGCTTTTGTCCTTGCGGACTTTCATTTGGTGGCAAACAAAGGCGTCAAGCAAAAAAGAAATTTTTTGCGCGGCGACCGTCGCTTTTACTTTTATCATTTGCGGCTTTGAGTTTGCGGGATAAGAATTATTTTTTTCTTTTGGAACGGCTGTAACGGCGCGGGCTGTTTGCCTGACGTTCCGCATTCGGCTAAGCTTAAAAAAGCGCTCGTCTTTTTTTTGCTCGCACCAAGCGTACAAATACCAAGCCTGGCCTCTAAAGACCAGCTTCCAAGGCTGCGCCGTCCTTCGCTCCACTTTTCCTTGGGTGGAACAGTAGTCAAAAACCACTTGCCGTTTTTTTAGGATAGAATCGCGCAGGGTTGCGAAAAGCGTTCGCACTTCCGAGCCTTCCGGGCTCCACGGGGCAAAGTCAACTTCCAGCCAGTCCGCGTCGTTTTTGGAAAGGCTGGAAAGTTTTGAAGCGACCTTCGCGGCGGCTGTTCCCGCAAAGTTTCCGCCAAGGCTGCCCAGCGCCTTTACGCTGGAAACAATCGCAAGCCGCTCCTCTTCCGAAAACAGCCGCTTGTCCAGCGTGTAGCTTTCCTCGATCGCGATTCCGCCGCCGCGGCCTTTTAGCGCGTAAACCGGCACGCCCGAAACGCTAAGCGCTTCCATCCAGCGGTAGATTGTCCGCGTACTAACGCCAAAACGCTTGGCCATTTCTTTTGCGGTCGCTTGCTTTTTGTCAATCAGAACGTAAACAAATTCAAAAAGTTGGTCGATTTGCACAAGAGCATTATAGCGCGCAAAATATGACACCGCAATGGCATATTTTTCTTACCCCCGCTTTCTTGCCTTGAGCTTTTCGTTGATTTTTTTCGCCTCGTTAAAGTCAAACATATAAACACAAAATGTGACCAAAAGATAAATCAAAACGAACATCGCTTCCATCACAAGAATCGACTTAAGCTCTTTTTTGAACCAGTTAAGGTAAAAGCCCGTCGCGCAAACCGTCGCGTTAATTATCGCAAAATACAAAACTTGCAAGAGCGCGTTTTCTTTCGCGCTCAAATTCTTTTTAATATAAAAAATTCCAAAGGCAAGGCCCGAAACCGCTCCGATAAAAATCACGCCCCAAATGTCGTCGATCCCTATAAAAAGTTTTCCGCTTGGATTGAAAAATTTCCTAAAGAGCGCGATGAAAATAAAAATCAAAGTGACGACGCGGGCGCAAATGTTTACCATAACAGGAAACATGTCGCTTTTATTCTCTGAACAGTTCATAGGCCCAACCTCTCTTTCAACTCATTCAAATAATTTCTGGAAACAACAACCTTGTAGCCGTTTTCCAATATCGCCTCAAAGCGGCCGCCAAAGACCGGCGCAAGGCTGTCGATTTTGTCAAGGTTCACAATCACCGCTTTGCTGGCTCTAAAGAAGGCGCTGACAGGCAATTCCTCTTCCAACTGGTACAGCTTGGCTTTTGTTTCGTAAACGCTGTCCTTTGTGTAGGCGAAAACTTTGTCATCAACAGACTCAAAGTACAACACTTCTGACGGCTCCACCAAAACGATTTTTGAATCCTTGTAAAAATTCATTTTGCCTTTGCCAGTCTTAAATTGGTTGATAAGCCTTGTCAGTTTTTCGTCAAGCTGGTCGCACTTTACGATTATCTCGTCTTCTTCGCCAGGCTGTTTTTCCAGAATCGTTACCTTCATTTTCTCCTCAGGCTCATTCTAGCGCCTTTTTTGCTTCTTGCAAAGCGATGAACGCGTTTGATTTTTGTCCGTATTTTTTGTAACATTCAGAGGCCATCACAAAACAATAGGCCTTCAAAACTTTGTTGTCAGTAAGCGAAGCGACTTTCATAAAATCGTTGGCTCCAACCTCGGACTTTCCAAAAACCATCTCTGGAACGGAGGCGCTAACCGACGCGCGGTTCATCAAAACTTCGATCTCGCCTTCTTTTCCGTCGCAAAGTGCCGCGGCCTTGTCCAAATAAACGTAAGCCTCTTTTACAAGCTTCATCGCCTTTAGCGCGGAAGACTCGCCGCCTTTTTTTGCAAGCCAAGAGCCGTAGTTGGCAAGGCTTATGTAATCGTTGGGATTCCGCTCAATCTTTTTTCCGTACTCTTCAAGGGCCGCGTTTATTGCAACCATTGGGTCTACGCTATCGTCGGAACTGTCGGACGCGCTAGGCTCGTTGAAGGCGGCCTCGTACATTTTCTTGACGCGTTCAACAAAAGCTTCGTCTTCCGCGTCCTTTCCATTGTCCTTTTTTTGCGCGACCATTCTCGCTTCAACAGGAAGGGTGTCCGCGTCTTTTGTCAATTCAAGACCAAGATTCGCGCCGCCAAAATCAAAGTAGTGCCAAGTTTTTTTGGAGGCCAAAAGCGGTTGAAGCCGCTTGTCCTGCAAGGGAATCCTGGCCTTTACTTGCTCGCCGCCGTTCAACGGATAGACTTCCGCGGCGCAAATATAAGAGCCGTCGTTGTCGTAAACTTGTCCCTGGGCTCCATCGATTTTAAGCGCGAAGTTCCAAGACCGTGCGCTTTCCGCCATGTTGTCGACAGCGATGTAAACGACCTCGCTTTTTTGTACTGGCGTTCCGTTATAATCAAAAACAACTTGCCAATATTCCGCGGACTTTTGCCAGCGCGCTCCTGTCACCGGCTGGTGAACAGTGTAGCAAACCAAGCCGCCTTTTTCGCTTGCGTTTCCAATCGGGTCGACAATCTCTTCTGCGACAAGGCCGCCCGTGTAAGTCGGGTCAACATGCAAAAAGCTTCCGATAAAGTTTGCAGGAACTTCCGAAAAAACAAAGAACATCGGAACTCCCAAAATGCAAATCAACGCGGTCTTTGCGACCCTGCATCCATGCAAAATTTTTTTTACGTTTTCTAATTTCATTTTATTCCTCCAATTAAATTAAATGCAAGGTTAAGGCTTTTTGTCATAAAGCCTGACGACATAATCGTGGCAAAGCTAAAGGCGGCAAACCTAAAAAGCTGGGCCGGATACAAAAGATCTTGGACAACGCGGCCAAAGGCTGTCTTTGGCGCGGCGGAACTTGCGCAACTGCCAGCGCAAGATTTGCCAGCGTTGAATTTAAAGTCGTAGCTAATCGCTTTTTGCGGACAAACTCCGACGCACTCGCCGCACTTTGCGCAAGTGATTTCCGGCCTGCCCTTTTTGTCTTGAATCGTCTTTATGTCAATCGCGCTAAAAGGACATACGCTCGCGCACTTCATGCAGCCGACGCACTTTTCCGTGTCGATCTTCATCCTAAAGGTGCTAAAGCGGTCGGTAAGCGAAGCGAACGCTCCAAAGGGGCAAAGGGTACTGCATTGCGTTCGCTTTTTTGTAAGAATCGGAAGAACGATTACAAGGCCGACGAACAAGCCGACAAAAATTATTGTCGCGACCAGACTTGGAATTGAATTGACCGGGCTGTATTCCGTCACAAGTTTGAAGGGGCAGAACCATTCGCAATAAATGCATGCCATTTGGCAAAGCGACGCAAGAACGATGAAAAAGAAAAAGCCAAAATGCAATTCCCTAAGCTCCTTGTTTTTTGGAAGGAGCTTTATGCGCGGCTTTTTTGCCACATGCGAAAATCCTTCTTCCCAGCCGCCGTAAAAGCAAACCCAAGAGCACCAGCCGCGTCCAAGAATCAATGTGCAAACAAGCCAAATCATAATCATGCTGGCGACGGCGGCGTAGTGGCCGGAGATTCTTGCCGGAAAAATTATGTTTTTTGTCATAAGGAGCGGAAGCAGCGCTTGCGGAATCGCGATGTGGCAAAACGGAAGCTCCGCGTTGCTCATCGCCTGCGAGGTAATCGCCATGCTTCCGCGCTCGGCGTAAAGGTCGGAGATAAATGCCGCGCAAAAACCGACGGCAAAGACCGTTTGAAAAATTCGGCGGTAAATGACGCCGCTTCCCTTTTTCTTTCGCTCGCTAAAAGTCATTCCCGCAAAAAGCGCGATTAAAAAAACTGAATACACAAAGCTTGCCAAAGAAAAGCCGTCCATTCCCGCGACAAAAAAAATCACGACGAACGACATCATCAAAGTCAAAATAAAACTTGCGATCATTACTTGCCTCCGAACAAACTAAGCGCCGCCATAGCGCCAAGGAAAAAGATAAAATAAAGGCTTACAAAAAACTGCGTCACGCGGGCCACGCGCTTTATAACGGGAAGCCTTTTTGTCACAAAGGGGATTCCAAAAAGCGGCGCGAAAAACGGAAGCGTTCCGATGTAAAAGAAGACAAAGTAAAAAAAGCCGGAAACTCCGTTCCCGCCAAAAACCGAGCGGACAATCGCCGTCCACAAGGGCGGGCAAACGTGAAGTCCAACCGCAAGGCCCGCAACGATCGCAGTGACCCAATCGTTTCCAAGCCTCTTAAGTTTTGGAGCGCGGCACTGGCAGCCCCACGGAAACTTTACGCCCAGCGAGTTTGCCAAAAGCGCAAGGCCGCACAAAATGTATGCAAAGACAGAAAGCTTTCTGGCCAGCACGGGATCCATACATTCGTTGGCCAAAAGACCGACAGCCGCAAAAGCCGCTCCAAGAATAAAGTAGGTCAAAAGCCGCGCGCCCAAAAAAGCGCCGATCAAGCCGCCGTTCCTTTTGTAGCCGGAATTTTCGCAGCCCGCCAAAAAAGGCGCCAAAACCGGAACGCAATACATCGCGCAGTAAGTTCCGGTCGAAAGCCCCAGCAAAATCGCTTCTAATGCCATTCGCTCCTCCTGATGATTCCATAATAAGGCGGAACGCGCGAGGCCGCAAGGCGCTTTTTGGCAAGATGCGCAAAGGGCGGGATGAGATGCGTTATTTTTTGGGTAAAAAAAAAGGGGCCGCCCGAAAATTGAGCATACCCCTTTTATAATAAAATTGCAAAAGAACGCGAAATATTAATTAAGTTCCGCTATTACTTTTGTTTGCCAAAGCGAACTTGCGTAGCCATGAACCGGATACGGACTCGGAGCCGTAACTTCACATTTGATGTATGTGTCGCCCTCAAAAGTAGTGGACGAACTTGGGTTCTCTATCTTTGCAATGTTGTATCCAGCTTCTTTTAAATAATCGTAAAGGGCGTCGGAATTTCCGCAAGGAACGATTTCATCATTGGAAGCGTGGAAGAGCGAAATATGCGTGGTCGCTTTTGGTGTCCAGTAGCAAGCCTGGTCCAAGGCATAAATGTTCACCAACTTTTTGTTCCATTCGCCGTCTTTAGAAACAGAGCTCGTTTCTTTTGGAAGAATGATATCCTGAAGCCAATTAGAAAGAGGCAGGCTGGTGAACGTTTCGGCGGAGCCTGGATTTGAGAAAATCTTGGACGCTTTAAGCGCGGTCAAGTCCTTGAAGATTTTTTCATCGTTTTTGATTCCCGTGTCAAAAAGCGCGTTATAAGTATAAATGCACAAAATCGTGTATTCAGGAGCGTACGGCGCCGTCATTTTTATAGACTCTTCCGCAGTCACTCTCATATCATATGTTCCGCCGCCCGCGAATGTTTTTGTTATCACAATCTCGTCGCGATAGGGCGCCGTCATGTCAACCAATTTTTGAGCGGCTATCGCCGTCTGCCCTCCCTGAGAATAGCCGATGTTGTAAAGTTTGTCTTCCCATTTGTAGCCTTTGTCAGTCAAAAGTTTTTTGGCGTTGCGCAGCGCGTCCAGACTGGCCCGCGCGTTCAACACGCCGCAGCAATAGGCTTGGTCTTTATCTCTTGACGCTCCAAACCCCATGTAGTCGGAGCAAATCGCAATCGCTTTTGGTTTTAACCCTATCAATGAATTCGCGTCGTTTTGATTTCCAAATTCCGAAGGGCAAGTCGCGGACTTTAACAATGTTCCGCGATTGTAAAGAAGCAAAAAATCAGCCTTGTCTTTGCTCTCTTGCAAATCCTTGTGCATATAGATGACCGCTGAAAGAGTAATAACGTTTCCGTTTTGGTCGGTTGAAGGATAGTTAAAAACAAGCGCCTTCAGGTTAGGTTTGTTGACTGAATCGACATCCACAAAATCCGTGGTTCCTGACGGCAAGGTCGGATTCACAGCAGGGGTCTCAAGCCACACACCGTTGATTTTGTCCGACAATGGATTTGCAATTACTCCGCTGTCAGAACTGTTGGAACAACCGGAAAACACAATGCATAAGGCTATGGCAACGGCCAACGCCAATTTAATTTTTTTCATTTAATCACCTCGAAGTTATATAGTATTCTTGATTATATAAATCTGTCAAGATTTATTCGTTCACGACGGAACAGAGCCAGTCCATAAAAGTTTCGTCGCTGCCGTCCTTGTTTTTGCGGCCGCTTTTGTCTTTTAGCTCAACGTAAAAGTGGTGGCGGGTTTGGTATTGGACGTAGCGGGAATTTTTGCAAAAGCGCGCGACGCGGCGGCCTGTCGGCATTCCCTGCTCAAAGATTCCCTTGTCGTCTTCGGAATTGGCCCAGTAAAATTGAATCGGAAGGACGCGCAAAATTTCCTTCGGCGTCATTTGATAAAAGCCGCTTCCAGAAACGACAGCGCGGAAAAGTTCCGGCTCCGCGCAAGCCATCTCCGCCACAAATTTGGCTCCCTGCGAAAAGCCGTAACCCACAATGTTTGTCGTGTCAAGGCACTTGTTTTTTATGCAAACGTTTTTTACCAGGAGAGCCGTTCCATGCGGATCGGTAAAATAATTTATGCGCGAAAATATCAAAAGAACCGCGGCGCCTTTTGGAAAAATCTTTTGTTGAAAATCTTCGCCGGTAAAAATTCTTCCGTATTTAAAGGCCTGGCCTTTTTCATCGGAACCGTGGAAGGCGACAATCAGCGGAAGCTTGGCCTCAGGGTTGTCGTTGTCATCACGATACTCGGGCGGAAGGTAAAGATAATATTGATGGCCGCTGTAAGATTTTTCGTAAGCCCAAACGCCGGACTTGCTTGAGTCTTCCGAAAAATAATAGGCCGCGTCAAAAGTCAAGCCGAGCGGCTTGCGGGCGTACAAATAATTTTTTACGGCAAATAGCGCCGCAAGCAGGGCGACGAGCGAAATGGCTAAAACAGCGGGCGCGAATTTTTTCTTCATACCCTCTATTTTGCATCACAAGCGAAAATTTGTCAAATATTTTAGTTGCCGTTCCGTTCACTCTTTGGCCAAAATCGGGCGGGCTACGTGGACGTTGAAGAACTCGATCAGCGGACCCATAAAAAAGGCCGTGATGATTGTTCCGATTCCGGCAATCGTCGGTATCGCGGAAATTTTTCCTCCGCCCAAAACAAAAAGAGCCGCGCCTAGAATGACGCAAACGATGTCGGTGAAAATCCTTACATACTGGAACTTTCCTTTTTTCCACGTGTTGACGATTATCAGCGCGACCGCGTCATAGGTTGAAACTCCCAAATCCGCCGTCATGTAAAAGGCCGAGCCAAAACAAATGACCACAACGCCGACCACAAGGCAAGCGGCGCGGACAAAAATGCTTGGCTCGACAATCACCGTCTGCAAAAACTGATAGGAAAACTGCGTGATGTATCCAAGCAAAAACAAATTGATGAAAGTCGCTATTCCGATGTAATGCCTGTCAATGACAAGCGCGAAAATCAAAAGCAGCGCGTTGACGATAATGTACAAAAGTCCAAAGTCAAGCGGAATCAATTTGTCCAAGCCGGCCATAAAAGACTGGAAGGGATCCACGCCAAGCGCCGCGATTTTAAAAACGCCCACGCTTATCGCGCAAATAATCACTCCAAAAAGCGACATGAAAATTCTCTTTGCTAAATTCTTCTTTTCCATAAAACAATTCCTCCGGCGCTACCAGCCGATTTCCTTAAACACCGCGTCCAAAAACTTCGCGTTCTTAATCGAAAAGTCTTGGCTTACAAAAGGAGAGGCGCCGTTTAAAACGCAGTCGCTAAGATTTTGTATTTCAAGCGAATAGTTTTGCGGCGCCTTTACCTTGCGCTTTATCGTCTTACCGCCGACATGGATTGTGTAAGACAACTTTCCGGCTTGGTTGTACTCAACGTCGCTCTTAATGCAGCCCTTGCTTCCGTGGACATACAAGCGGTCAAAGCGGGAATTTGATTCCTGTCCAAAAATCATTCCGACATTAAAGGAGGCGCGCGCTCCGTTTTCAAAGCGAACAAAGCCCGTCGTCATCGCGTCAACGCCCTTGTCGGTAAACTCAGCCGCGGCCTTGACATCAACCACTTTCGAATCAATCAAGGATAGTATCATCGTGGAACAGTAGCAGCCCAAGTCGTAAAAGGCGCCGCCTCCCAATTCCTTGTACAAGCGGATGTCCTCTTTGTAGCCCTGCGTCACAAAGGCCGTGTCGATAAAGTCAACGTCGCCGATGATTCCGCTTTTAACGTCGGCCTTTAGGCTTTGAACGTAAGGACTGTGAAGGTAGGCGTAGGCTTCCATCAAGTTAACACCGTTTTCCTTAGCCGCCGCGAACATCTCCTCCGCGTCCGAGGCGTTGAGCGCCAAGGGCTTTTCGCAAAGAACGTGCTTTTTGGCTTTGAGCGCTTTGATTACCCATTCCTTGTGCAAGCCGTTTGGAAGCGGAACGTATACGGCTTGAACGTCCTTGTCGGCCAAAAGTTCTTCGTAGCTTCCGTAATATTTTTCAAAGCCGTACTCGTCGGCAAAGCTTTTTGCTTTTTCAAAAGAGCGGCCGGCCACCGCGTAAAGGCTTGCGTTCTTGGCAAGCTTTATGCCGGGAATCGTCGCCCATCGCGCGATATTTGCCGTTCCCAAAATTCCCCATTTAACTGTGTTCATAAAAACTCCTAAAAGGCCGCCCGCAATCTTGGGCTTGCCAACAATTCATTACTGACCTAAAAGCGCGGCCGCTTCTTTTAGCAAGCCGATGATCTTTAGGCGCTGCGGACAAACGCTTTCGCACTGGCCGCACTCGACGCAATCGCTTGCCTTTCCGCTCCGGGTAACCAAGCCGGAATAAAAATTCTTGGCTCTCCAGTCGTCGGGATAGCGGCGCAAAGTGTTCACCGTGCGGAACACGTCCGGGATGCTGATTTTTTGCGGGCAGCCGTCAACGCAATACTTGCAGGCGGTGCAGCCGATTTGCGGAACGCTTAAAATTTCCTTTGTCACTTCGTCGATGATTTTCATTTCGTCGGCGGTGACCGGCTCAAAGTTTTTAAAGGTCTTTATGTTGTCGTCCATTTGCTCTTCGGTAGACATTCCCGAAAGTATTGTTGCGACGCCTTCTAGCGTTCCGCAATAGCGCAAGGCCCAAGAGGCCACCGAATCGTTGGGGCGGACCGCCTTGAACTTGGCTTCTATTTCAGGCGCCATGTTGGCCAACATTCCTCCGCGGACAGGCTCCATGATAATCATCGGAATGTTTTTTTTGTGGAGAATGTCGTAAAGTTTTTGCGAGCGGACTACGGGATTGGTGCGGTCAAGGTAGTTCAACTGGATTTGAACAAATTCCATGTCGGGATGCTTGTCGGTAATCTGGTCCAAAAGCTCCGGGCTTCCGTGGTATGAAAAGCCAAAATGCTTTATGCGGCCTGTCTCTTTCATCTTCCAGCCCCAGTTAAAGCAGTCAAGCCTTTCGTAGGTATCGTAGTTGCTTCCGTCTTCGATGGAATGAAGGAGGTAATAGTCAAAGTAGTCCACGCCCGCGCGCTCGCACTGCTCGTTGAAAATCCTGTCGCGGTCGGCTTCAGTTTTCATTTCCCAGGCCGGAAGCTTTGTAGCAAGCGTAAAGGATTCGCGCGGATAACGTTTTACCAAAGCCTCGCGCGCGGCGACTTCCGACTTTCCGCTGTGGTAAACGTAGGCGGTGTCAAAGTAGTTCATGCCCGCGTTCATGTATTTGTCAACCATCGTCTTTACGCGCTCAATGTCAACCGCTCCGTCTTTTTCGGGAAGGCGCATAAGTCCAAATCCCAGCTTGGGCATCGTTTTCAAGTCTACAGGCATATTTCCCCCTATATGTCCGCTTTGCTTTTTTCCAGCGCGGCGATGACCTTGTCGCACCACGCGTCAAAGTCCGGGTCCTCTATTTGGCATTCAGGGTGGGACAGAACGTAGTCCAGCGCGATTCTCGCTCCCTCGTTAAAGGGAACTGTCGTCGTCATTTGCGGAACGATTCTCTTTAACTTGGAATTGTCAAAGACAACCGAAACAGACTTGTCGCCGGTAAGGCTTCCCTCAAAGTCAAAGCCGTACTTGTCGCCGACAGCGCTCAAATATTCCGAGGCCACGTGATACGCCTTTAGCTCCACGCCAAGAATGTCGGCGATCGTTTGGTAGATTTGGTTCCAAGTCAAAACTTCGTCGCCTGTTATTTGGAAGGCCTCGCCGATAGCGTGGCGGTTTCCCATCAAGCCGACAAAGCCGGTGGCGAAATCTTTGTTAAAGGTAAGGTGCCAGAGCGAAGTTCCGTCGCCCTGGATGATGACAGGCTTTTTGTCAATCATTCGCTTAATGACTTGCCAAAAGCCTTTTTTGCCGTGCACGCCAAGCGGAACGTGGCGCTCGTCGTAAGTGTGGCTGGGCCGAACGATTGTCACCGGAAAATTTTCCTCGCGGTATTTTTTGAACAAGAATTCTTCGCAAGCGATTTTGTTCCGCGAGTATTCCCAATGCGGATTTGCCAGCGTAGTTCCTTCGGTGATGACATAGCTTGCGGCGGGCTTGTTGTAGGCGGAAGCCGAACTGATAAAAATGTACTGCTTGGTCTTTCCCTTAAAGAGCCTGTAGTCTCGCTCGACTTGTTCAGGAACAAAGCCGATGAACTCGCTCACAACGTCAAAGTCCATGCCATCAAGTTTTTTCGTAGCTTCCGCCTCGTTTGAAATGTCGCAAACGATTTGCTTTACGCCCGCCGGAACTTCTTCCGAACGGCTTCCGCGATTTAAAAGCCAAACTTCCAAGGCGGGATCTTTAGCCAGCTCGCGGACAATCGCCATGCTTATCGTTCCCGTTCCGCCTATAAACAAAGCCTTTTGTTTTGCCATTCCGTTCCCCTAAATCATCATTTTATAGATTCTCGCGCAGTCGTCTTCGTTAAGCGTCACAAAGCCGCTGATAGTTCCGGTGCGGCCGTCGCCGTAGCAAAGGGTTTTCACAAGCGCGGGAATGTCCTCTTCCTTGGCGCCAAGCTCGGCGAAATTTTTTGGCATTCCGATAGAGCAAAGGAAATTTTGGAAGGCGTTGATTCCTTCAAGCGCGGTCACTTCAGGATGGTCAAAATCCATCTGGCAGCCCCAAACGCGGACGGCGACTTTTGCAAAGCGGTTAACGTCATGCTTCATAACATACTTAAAGACCGCCGGCATCGTTACCGCCAAACCCGCGCCGTGAGCGCAGTCGTAAAGCGCCGAAAGCTCGTGCTCGATTCCGTGGCTGTTCCAGTCCTGGCTTCGGCCAACGCCGCAAGAATTGTTGTGCGCCATCATTCCGGCCCACATGATGTTGGCCCTGGCCTCGTAATTGTTGGGGTCGGCGATTACGCGCGGCGCCTCGTGCTTCATCGTAAGAAGCAGCGCCTCGATAAGGCGGTCGGTAACCTCAACGTCCTTTGTGTTGGTCAAATAGCGCTCGTAAAGGTGCGCCATGATGTCTGTCACGCCCGCCGCCGTTTGAAAGGCCGGAAGCGTTTGGGTGAGCGCCGGATTAAGAATGCTGAACTTGGGGCGGATCGCGTCGCTTCCGGTTCCGCGCTTGAACATTCCCTCTTCTTTTGTGATTACCGAGTCGGGGCTTCCTTCGCTTCCGGCGGCGGCGATTGTTAGAACCGTTCCGACGGGGAGCGCTTTTTCAATGTCCTTTCCGCTGTAAAAATCCCAAAAGTCTCCGTCGTACAAAACACCGGCGGCGATCGCTTTGGCGGAGTCGATTGTGCTTCCTCCTCCAACGGCCAAAACAAAGTCAACGCCTTCTTTTTTGCAAAGGTCGATTCCCTTGTAGAC
This sequence comes from uncultured Spirochaetaceae bacterium, assembly GCA_902792795.1. Classification (GTDB taxonomy): domain Bacteria; phylum Spirochaetota; class Spirochaetia; order Treponematales; family Treponemataceae; genus Treponema_D. Next base: position 12,222 of record CADBBB010000021.1, read on the forward strand.
AAGGCCGCTTCTTGGGTTGGGCTGAACGCCTCCCAATTCCACGAACGAAAATCCTGCGGCCTTTAGCGATTCCTCAACTCTGTCCAAAAGGCCCGAAGCCTTGGCGCTCTTTCCTCCAAAATGAACCAAAACCTTGCTGGCTCCAAAACGCTTGGCCAAAGCGCCGGTCTCGCGCTCAGTGTCCTTTCCAAAAACAAAATAAGTGGGCGAATAAAATGTAAAGTTTTCCATGAACAAATTCTCCTTCGCTTAATATTGTAAGGCATAAATTTAAAAAAAGATAGAGAATTTTTATTGCAAATTGCCCATTTTTTGCTATAATGAATTTGGCCCTATGGAACAAGAATTCATCGCATATCCGACAGTCAGAGGAGTGGCTTACGCGGAACGGACGATTCCCGAAACCTTTCCGCCCCATTGGCACAACGACGCGGAATTTACCGTAATCCTCAAGGAAGGCTCGCGCTATAAAATCGGCGACACGGTCTACAAACCGGCCGCAGGCGACATACTGCTTGTTTGGCCGCGCGAGCTGCACGAATTGCTTCACATGCCAAAAGGCGGCGCGGCCTTCATTCAATTTACCTCAAGCCTTATCGAAAGCAACACGGACTTGTTCGCGGCCTCAAGATTTTTAAACGCCTGCCATTTGATTCAAGCCAAAAAGAATCCGGCGCTCGCCAAAAAAATCGCCGCGCTTGTTTCAAAAATCCGCGCCGCCCGCGAGCAAAAATACTTTGTGGAAAGCCGCTCGAAAATTTTGGCTTCGGAAATTCTAGTCCTTGTGGGCGACCATGTGATGAAAGAATACAGCCAGCAAATCGCGGGCAAAATCTTTTCCGACCGCTCGTGGGCCTACATTCGCGCCGCCTGCGCCTACATCGCCGAACATTCGTCGGAAGACATAAGCCAGTCAGAGGTGGCGCAAAAAATCGGCCTAAGCCCCTATTATTTTTCAAAGCTTTTCAACGAATACACAAAGACGGCCTTTCCCGCCTATTTGGCCAACATCCGCGTTCAAAGGGCGATAACCCTTTTGGCCGACCCCGGCCGTTCCATCACCGACTGCGCCTACGAAGCGGGCTTCCAGTCAACGACAACCTTCAACAAACTCTTCCACGAACTCACAGGAACAAGCCCCCGCGAATACCGCAAGCTGCAAAGCAAAAATAAGTAGGGTTATTTTCTGGGCGTTTCCCCGCGCAAACGCAGGGCCGGGCTTTTATTTGCCCTTAATTAAACTCACTTTTTCTTCAAGTTCGTCAAATTCGTTCTTTTGCCGATTTATTCTTGCCGCATTAAATTTATCATATTCCGCATAAGCCTTTTGCTTTGCTTTTTCAGCAGTAACAGTTCCTGCATTATCAAGAATCTTTCGGCCATAGAATTTAAGAAAATCATTCAGTTTGTTTTCCCAGTCAGCCATATGCATAGGAACATGCTGTTTTGCCTGGTCTTCCGCAAAATCAAGATACATAGTAACTATTCGATTCAAGGCTTCTATTTCATCTTTTGTAAGATAGTTCTTCGCAATATCTACATCGCCTTTGCGAACAACAGCGCCCCTCCAGCTGGTTAGCCCCATATTTTTCTTTGTTGAATCTGCGCGACTGTCTATAATTTCCGCCGCCGTATGGGCATGAACGCTGTAATGCATTTTGTTCTGAACAGTCTTAAAAAAGCGCTTTGTTTTTTCATCATCTTTGTCATAATCAATGCTCGTAGCATAAATAGCCTTTACCTTTTCATAAAAGCGTTTCTCGCTAGAACGAATATCTTTAATTCTTTCAAGAAGCTCGTCAAAATAATCGTCACCAAAGGCTTTTGGTTCTTTGAGTCTTTCATCATTCAGCACGAAGCCTTTTTGTGTGTATTCATGAATCAGAGAAGTTGCCCAGTTCCTAAAATGAATGCCGATTCTAGTACGGACACGATAACCAATAGCAAGGATCATTTCAAACGAATAATGCTTTGTTTTACGCTTTATTTGCCTTGTTCCTTCAGTTTGAACTTGTAAGTAATTCTTACAAGTTCGATTTTCTTCAAGTTCCCCGTCTGCATAAATATTCTTTATGTGCTGAGTGATATTCTGTGGCTTTGTTTGATACAATTCCGCTATAGCGGCCTGTGTCATCCAGATATTTCCATCTTGAAAAAGAACATCAACTTTTGTGTCGCCCTTTTCATTCTGGTAAATCATAAGATTGCCATTTGATTTTAATTCATTTTCCATAGCTCGCTCCTACAGCCACTTGTCAGGCCCCGCTGTTTTTTTACCCCACGAACTGCCGCGCAAAGTCGGCGGCGGCCTTTAGGTCGGCGTCGTTGGGGCGGCCCTTGTTAAAGAACTTAAACTCGCCCTTGCAGTGGAACTCCCTTTGGTCCATCGGGATTCCAACATTGTCTGCTTGAGCCTTGACTTTTTTGTATGTCGAGTTGAGCATGGCGGCCGAGCCGAAGTTGACGATTTTTCCGACCTTGTTCTTGTCCAGCGAATTTATAAAAGCCGTCACTTCCGGGTCGATGTCAAAGGCGTAATATGAATTTCCCAAAAACAAAAGGTCCACCGCCTCCGAGACCGGCTCGCTTATGGGCAAGGCCTCAACTCCCAGCGCGCCCGCGACGGCCTGGGCCAACTTTTTTGTGTTTCCAGTCTTTGTGTAAAACCTAACCGCGAATTTCATTTTATGCCTCCTTAGCATTCGCTTTCTTCAAGAAATTTATAAAGCAGCTTGTAAAGTTTTTGCGCCTCGTCTTTGGTAAGGGCTGAATTTGAGCAGGCGATTTTTGCCGGAATGTCCTTGCACTTTTTTTTAAGCGCGTTTCCGGCCTGAGTGATGTTTATGACAGTCACGCGCTCGTCTTCCTTTGAGCGCGCCCTGGTGATGTAGCCGTCTTTTTCCAAGCGCTTTAAAAGCGGAGTAAGCGTTCCCGCGTCCAGTCGCAAGGTGGAACCAAGCTGCCCCACGTTGACGCTCTCCTTTTCCCACAAAACCATAAGAACGACATACTGCGTGTAAGTAAGCCCCAGCGGCTTTAGGTAAGGCGTGTAAGCGCTTACGATTTTTCGCCCGCACGCGTACAAGGGAAAGCACAACTGATTTTTTAGCAATAACTGTTCGTATTCCTGCGCCATTATATTCGACCTCCATTGCGCGACTGCAAGGATATTATATTTAGTCAAATATAATTTGTCAAGATATTATTGCGTTTTTGCCTTATTCCTGCATTTCCAAAAGAGTCGCGCGGCAGGGAGAGCCGTCCGCTCCGCCAAGATTTAGCGGAACAGCGTTTAAAAAATATTTTCCGACCGGAACTTTTTCAAGCCTGATTCCTTCAAGAAGAACAATCTCCGCGCCAAGCATTATAAGGTGAACTTCTTTTGGCGCGTCGATCGGCCCTACGGTCTGTGACTCGTTTCCAAAAAGCTTTATTCGCGCTTCCGCAAAAACTTGGGCCGCATCTTTTGTGACGACAGCCTTTCCCTTTACAAGAACGCGCTCGCAGCTATTGGCCGCCTTTAAAATGTTTTTGGCGTCGTCGGCGCTTATGTCTCCTTCATGCTCGGCGACGTAAGCCCATCCGATAAAGCGGTCCAAGTCAACTTGGTCGATTGTCTTTCCGTCGGCGTAAAAATGGAAGGGCGCGTCAACGTGGGTTCCGTTGTGGGCGCACATTTTAAATGCCGTCAAATTGCAAACGTCGCCGTTTTTAATGCTGAGCGTCACAAACCTTTCGGGCTGAGGGTCGCCCGGATAAACGGCGCAGCCAAAAAGTTCCTGCGAAATGTCGTAAATTTTCATGCCGCCATCTCCTTTTATTTTACGCCTTTAAATAAGCTTACATGCTTTTCCAAATTCGCAAAACCGTTCTTTGTGTAAAAGCGGAATGAAGGCTTGTCGATGTCGGTTTGCAAAAAAATTCCCGCAACGCCGCGCTTCTTGACGTCCGCCTCTATCATCGCCATGAACTTGGAGCCAATGCCCCGGCCGCGCAAATCTTTCGACACGCAATATTCTTCGATGTTGTAATTTGCTCCTTCCCACCAATGGCGGATTTGGCCCAAAGAAATCGCGACCAACTTTCCGTCAATCAAAAGGCCGTAGTTGAGCGCGTTGTAGTGGCCCGAAACTTCCTTAATGTATTCCGTCAATTGCTTTTGGTCGCTCCAGTCGTCGTTCCAAGGTTCGCCGGCAAAGGCCTCCTTGTACAACTGCGCGGCCTCGGCAAGACATGATTCGTCAAGCTGAATGAATTGTTCCATTGTATTTCTCCAATATTTCTTCCGGGTAGTAGGAAAGCTTTGCCTTGCGAAGGCCTTCTAATCCCAAGTCCTCTTCCCGGTTTATGAATTCTGTTTTGACGCTTTTGGAAAACTCGTTGTTGATCACGGCGTAGCCGCCGTCGCGGGCGTATTCAAAAAGGCATTTTTCAAAGTGAACGTCGGTGACAGCCGCGCTCAAAAGGCTTGCCACGCAAAAAGCGGCGGGCTTGTCGTCAACGTAAAGAAGGCCGCCTGTCATTCCGCAGACTTTTTCAAAGCGCTCAAAGTTTTCCAGCGCTGAAAAAATTATTTCCTTTTCTATTTTTAGGTCGTCGCCAGCCGCGCTGTTTGCGCCAGCCGAGGCGGCCGCCAAAACTTCTTCAAGCCATTTTTCTTCAACCAAGCGCGCGTCTTGCAAATTTGCGCTTGTCAAAGGCTCAAAGCGATGGCCGGGCCTCTTTGCCTTAAACTGCTTTATGTGGTTCCTTTTTTTGCCGTATTTTTTTCCGGAAAGGCCCGCCAAATCTTCCGTCCGATAAATGTAGTCGCCGGACTCGCGCGCGGCGGCGAATTGAGCGCCAGGAAAAACGCGCGCGGAGATTTCCTTTTCGGCGGCGGTAATGTTCTTTAGGACAAACGGCTCTTTTTCAAATCGGCTGTCGGCTTCCAAAAAGCCGTGCGCTTCCTTCTCCAAAAGTTTTAGCGCCTCTTCCGAGCCTTCAAGGCCGCCGTCAATTTTATGCGGAAAGAAAAAGCGCGGCTTTTGGTCTTCGTACAGGCGCAAAAAAAGCCAGCCGCCCTCTACCGCGATTTGGGCGCTGAATTTTTTTGCGTAAAGAACGCAATTGGCCGCGCCGTAAACGTTGGCCAAAAAGCCGTTAGTCGCGGCGCATTTTTGCAGAGTCTCCAAATCTGTCAGGGTCGGCGTTTTCCAATTCATTTTGTGATGGAAAGATTCATTCCATCAACATTGTCACCAAAACCGAGATTTTTGTAAAGAGGGCGGCCCATTTGAGTCGCGTCCAAACTGATTTCCGTTACGCCGCGGCTCTTGGCCTCGTCAATCAAAAACTGGACCATCAACTTTCCGACGCCGCGCCTGCGGAAGGCTTCTCTTGTGTAGACGTTCATAAGGTGGGCGCGCTTTCCAGTCGGGTGGTCAAAGGTCGGCATTACAGTGATGTAGCTGAGCGTCGCGCAGCCAGCAATCTGGTCTCCATCCATCGCAAAGACAGTCGTTTGGTCGCCGTTCAAAAAATATTCGCGGCTGCATTCAAGCAGCTGGTCGCTAAAGCTTTCGCCGTCGTTTAGCTTGTTCACGACACGCAGCATTTCAAGGCGAATTTGCATCAGCGTTTCAATGTCGTTCGCGCCTGTCTTTTTGATTGTCATTGCTTTCCCTCATACTCTTCTTTCAATATAGAGAACACCATTCTTCCTTCATAATGGTCTTTGCGCCAGAAAAAATCGCGGAAGCATCCTTCATAAGTCAGGCCGCATTTTTCGATGACTCTTTTTGACGCCACGTTTTCCGGGCGGCAGTCGATTTCTACTCTATGCAGGCCGATTTTTTCAAAACCAAAAGCGATGACCGCTTTTGTCATCTCGGTGGCGTATCCTTTTCCTTGGAAAGCCGGGCCGACAACATATTCAATCTCGCCGTGCTGATTGTTAGTGTCCATCGAAAAATAAGCGATTTGTCCGATGCATTCGCCCGACTCTTTTTCTATGACCGCCCAGCGGTAATAATCGTCCTTTGCATAAGAAACGATGTACTTTGTGTCAAATAAATTCCGCACCGCTTCTGGATTTGGGTAGAACGGCTCTCCATAATCATATTGCGTCTTTTCATCGGAAATCCAATTCCTAAGCATTGAATCAATGTCCGTGTATTCAAAGCGGCGGAGAATCAATCGCTCTGTCTCAATTGTTTGCGTTCCAAGGTGATTCATTGTTTCTCCTCCGAAATTCTTTTGCCGCCAAAAGCGTGGATTGAGCGGGTTCCGGATTTTACCCTTCCGCCCTGCAAGCTGCCTTTTGGAATGAAAAGCTCGTCTCCCGCGCGCAAGGTATGTTCAGCGCCGTCAATCGTAACGATGTATTCACCCTCTACGCAAAGCATCCATTCGTCGTAGTCGTGCTTGTGTTCCTTTGAAACGCGGTCGGCCTTGTAGGTCCAAAAGGCCATTTGGCTTCCGTCGTTCGCGGTGTAGTAATAGCCTTCAATGTCCGGCGTGTTTTGCGGGGATGCCGGAATCTTGTTTTTTGGGTTGAACATAAATTCTGGGAACGTCATAAATTTTTTCCTTATTCTTTATACTCTTTTTGTATGTGAAAAATATCTTCTTTGCAAAGGAATTTTTTTCCGTTAAATTCCATCTTTAGAATCCAGGGCATAAAGTCTATGATTTTCATAAAGCTTTCGCCGTTAAAACTTTTGTCATAGTAGTTTATTATGGAAGAAAGCGCCGTCCCGTGAGTTCCGATGACGATGTTCTTGCCATCATATTTCTCAAGTATTTCATTGAGCGCCTCGATGTTTCTTTTCTGCACGGCTCCAATGGATTCTCCGTTATCTTCCGCAAAGGATAAGTCGGTCCAACGCTTCTTGAACATTTCATGGTTGTTGCTGTCTTTTCCTGCCTTGCGTTCACGAAGGCGTTCGTCTGTCTGGATTGCCATGCCGTAAGAGTCTGCGGCTTTTTTTATTGAATCATGGCTTCTCTTGTAAGGGCTTGAAATAAAGACGTCAATCTTCTTGTCCTTTAGAATTTCAGCCACCTTATTTGAATCCTCAAGACCTTCTTCTGTCAGGGGTCTGTTCCTGTCATCCTGTATTTTTCCGTCGGGCTTGCAATGTCTTACAAAATAAATTGTTGTCATAAATTTATTTTACTGTCTTTCCTATTCAATAACAAGTTTGACAAGTCTCCAATGGTCTGAATTACCCCATCCGGTGCCTTTGCGTTGCCAAATCCATAAGCTGCCCAGACAAATGGGATGCTCGCATATCTTGCCGCACTTTCATCCCCGGCAGTGTCGCCTACATAAACAGCATTGTCAATACCGTTCCGCTTCATTAGCAGTTTTATATTACTGCCTTTGTCCATACCTGTCCTGCCAGACATTTCTATGTCTTTAAAATGATGCCCCATCTTATGCGCATGCAAAAAGGCGGGAACGTATCCATCCTGACAATTGCTTACAATGTATAAATCATAGTCCTTTTCAAGTGCCGAAAGAGTCTCCTCAACGCCATCGAAAACATTCGCTCCATGTTCTGACAGATATTTAACTTCTTCGTCTCCAAAATCATTGACTATGCTCATACGCTCTTCTTCCGTCATGTTCGGGAACAAGGCCGCGCCAATCTCCGGCATGGTTTTTCCCATAAGACTGGAAGAAATTTCCTGTGTCATTCGCATACTCGTTTTTTTATGCTTGTCAAAAACGCGGTTCCAAATATCCACGGAACAACCTGTTGCATCCCAAAGAGTCCCGTCAAGGTCAAATATAATGGCTTTTTTCATGTTGATTCCACTGTTCATTTTTTCTCCTTATAAGCGTAGCCAAAGTTGATCGGTGGAGCGGTTACGGAAACGTAAATGAACTCTCCGTCGCCGTCGTTTAAAAGACCGTGAACGTCTTTGTCGGCGAACCGCGCCACGTCTCCCGCCTTGAATTCCTTTTCTTTGTCGTCGGCAAGAAGAAGCTTTCCGCTGCCCTTGACGGCGTACCAGATTTGCTCCGACGCGTCGTGAGTGTGACGGGGCTGGCTGGCTCCGGAAACAAGGTGAACTTCTGTAATGGTAACTCTTTTGCTTGTTGAATTTTCAGGATTCAAAAGCTGGCGTGAGACTACGCCCGGATTTGACAGTTCTTTAATGTCGTTTGCGTTTATAAATTCCATATATATTATTCTAGCGAACATTTTTTTGTAAGAAAACCATAAAATTTTTATATTTTAATAACAATATTGCATACTAAAAGTAAAATTGTTATAATATTTGCATGGACCAGCAATATAAGAACGTAAAACGTGGCGTCATCATAAAGCGCAAGGACGGCTCGGAAGTCGTCCGCTACAACGACCCGTCGTTTCCGTCATACATCTTTGACGGCTACATCGTAAAAGGCTGCGATTGGGAACGCGTTCCCCATTACCACGAAGACGTGGAAATCGTTTCCGTAAAGGGCGGCGAGATGGCCTACATGGTGGAAGGAACGCTCGTCAAGCTAAAAAAAGGCGACACGATTTTTGTCAATTCAGGCGCGATTCACTATTCGCTTTCCACGACAAACCGCGTTTCGCGCTACGTCATCGCGATTTTGCATCCAAAAATAATTTGCTCCTCTTTCGCGGTGGAACAAAAGGCAGTGCGCCCGATTGTCTCGGACAAAACCGTTCCCTTTGTGCATTTTAAGGCGGAAGATTTTGACGCGCCTTCAATCTTTCAGCTTATGATAGAGATGGAAGACAACTGCAAAGGAAATGAATTTTTAATCACAAAATATTTTTTTGAACTTTGGGACATCATCATGCGCCGCTTCACAGAAGCGTACCGCGTTCACGTCCACAATATGGAAGAAAGTTCCGGCCACAACTCAAGGCTAAAGGAGATGATGCTTTTTATTGATGAGCGTTACCGCGACCGAATTTCTTTGAACGACATCGCGCGCGCCGGCGGAGTAAGTCAAAGCCTTTGCAACCAAATCTTCAACAAGCTTACCGAAAAATCCCCGATAGAATATTTGGCGCAATACCGCTGCCGCAAAGTGGCCGACCTGCTTGCCTCAAGCGAAATGTCAATGACAGAAATCGCCGACGCCACCGGCTTTTCCGGCGCCAGCTACATGGCCGAAACTTTTAAGAAGTATTTCAACCAATCGCCAAGAGACTACAAAAAAAGCCAACGGAGGTAATGAATATGATTCAGATTTTTGGAACCAACAAGTCATTTGACTGCAAGGCGGCCCAGCGTTTTTTTAAGGAACGCCGCCTGCCCTTTCAATTCGTCGATTTAAAGGAAAAAGAAATGAGCCAGGGCGAATTTGAAAGCGTGGTCGTGGCCCTTTCAAAAAACTTGGGAAGCCGTTCCGCCGCCATCGAAGCGTTAATCGACCAAAAGAGCAAAGACTACTCCAGCGTGGCCTACCTTGACGACAGCGACAAAGAGTCAAAGCTCTTTGAAAACCAAGCCAAGCTCCTAGTCCAACCCGTCTGCCGCAACGGCAAAAGCGAAGCCACCGTCGGCATGGCGCAAAAAGTTTGGGAGGGGTGGGGGTAAGGGAGGGGGGAGCGGAGTCAGTTGTTCGGAATGACAGATAGACCAACTTCGTTCATCAGTTTTTTGACAGGTAGCGTCAAAATTATCAATCCAAACATCTACCCTATGTATCTCTTAGCAAATGGTATAATTGATTTTTGGTCTGAAAGCAAAATATAAAAACAATTCGAATCCTTAAATAGATTGTTTTATACCTTCATAACAAAGTTATCATTACTTAATTTCTTCGCAATTATTTCAGGATTATCGTTAGAATCCAGAAGCATTCTAAAACTGACAATATTTTTACATTAATCCCAATTGCTCAATCACATATGCATAATTTTGTATTTTTTCAATTGTTTCACGATCTGTAATTCTTATTCGTTCTTCAGGCTTTCCGGCAATCTTATATGTAATAGAAATAGATAGCGTCTCATATAATAACTTGTTTCTATAATTCGGATGGAGCAATCGGACAATATTGTTATTGACATCCTTTTTCTCAAGAGTCATCCGTATGTCTTTTTCGGTTTTTGAATGAATCATTCTAGTGGCAGTTTCGAACACTATATTAAACTTATCAAATTTATAATCAGAAATCAAATAACAATAAACCCTGCCATTATTATATAAATACATTATTGAAAAAATATTGTTTTTGACAAGTTCGCAACAAATTGGATTAATCCCGCTGATATTCGGTATTTCTTTTTCACCAATATTCATTTCTGAGTTATCTTTATATATAATTTTTATATGTTTTATTTTTGCATAGGCAATCGAATTGTTATACCAAACATTCTCCCATGTTGCTATATAAAATTTGTTTTCTCCTATATAATCTGACACTTGCACTAAGGCTTGAGATTTTCCGTTTATTTCAGATATAGTAACATCGTCAACAGTATTATATGGTTCCACGGTAAAATAAACATATTTTATAGTTTTTTTACCAGTATTCCAAAATTCAATATTAACATCTACGCCACCTGCAGAATTAGGACGAGACGTTGATACTGATTGAATTATAAAATCTGTATTTTTTTTAGGGAGATTCTGCTTTATTATTTCATTTTTCAATTCATCGTATGAACCGCCATTCCAACTTGGAGACTGCATTCCCATTGTTATTTCTGTGAGAATATGGCAGAAATTAAAGAACAACAATTATTTTATCCTTGGGCATATATAAATGTACATCATTTTTAACCTTCCCCAAACTTTTTAACTTTCCGTTTTGGTATGAATACACTTTTACAACAAATTCAGTTGTATTCCTAATGAACATATCATTCTTTATTTCTTCTTTATCAACAAAATGAAACTTAGAATTTGACATTGGAATTCCGCTTTCATCAAGTGTAAAACCGTATCCACTGTTCTTATTTTGAGCATTCAAATCACTTAAAAAACAGAAAACTAAAATTACATTTATAACAATTAGTGCATAACTTTTTCGCATCACAAAGCCTCCTCCTTATTCGTTTTAAATATTAAGTCATATTTAGAACAATTCAAATGTACATCATATTAACATATGATTCAAGTTCTCGATAAAGATATTAATAATAAAAAATATCGCAGAAGGGTATACGTTTGAAATGTGGCATAACCTAAAGTTCGAAAACAAAAAAAGCACGCAAGGATAGGATGCACCGCCTAAAAAAACAGTCACTTGTAGGCGATTTTATCCATATTGGGGCCTAAAAAAGTCAAGGCCTCTTTTCTGAATAAATTTGAATTTTTGAGAGTATCATAACATTTATTTTTCAATAAGTTTATACCTTCTATTCTTATTTCCGCCAATCGCTTCAAGATAACCAAATTCGGTAAGCTGGCGCAGGTAACGCTTGGCTGTTGTCGGAGTGAAATTAAAATGCTGGACAAGTTCCTCTGTCGCAATTTGCGTCTTGTCGCTCATAAAAATTAAAATATCGACCAATTTATCGGCCAAAGACGGTTTTATCGACCATTTATCGACCATTTTCCGCTTTAGAAGAGATTTATCGACCATTTTCTCGTTGTTGTCGCTCATGGAAGCGTTAAATTGTTCAATTTCCGTTTGCAAATGTTTTGCATGCAAGTTCGCCATAAAGCTGGTAAAAACGCTGTCATCATCTTTTTCTCTTGAATCTATTAAAGCCTGAATGTATTCCGCTTTGTCTTCTTTTAGAACTTTTGAAGGAATAAGATTAAATTCCCACTGAAGAAGATTCATCAAAAGGCGGCTCATTCTTCCGTTTCCATCAGCCCAGGGATGAATTGTTACAAGTTCGTAATGAGCCCAGAAACTAAGATTGTAAATAGAAAGTATGTCTTTTGAATTTATTTTTTTTCGGCGCTCGTTCAACTTTTTGCAAAATGATTCTAGCTTTGCAGGAACTTTTTGATACGGCATATATGAGGCACCGCCAATTCCTGCCTTTACATTCACTTTTCTAAGCTCTCCTTTTGCGGCGAAAAAATCGCCTGCAATCGTATGATACTCGCTTCCTGTTCGAGCCATAACCTTTGAAGAAAGAGTTATAAGAGATTCAACTGTAATCTGCGGATGACGCTTAATCCACTTTATTCCGTAATCATAAGCGTTCTTCAAATCCAAGTTCATCATCTGCTCAACCATTGTTCGCTTGCTGGAAGTAATTCCTTCGTCAAACAAAAGCTGGGCTTCAACTTCTGTTACGGTTGAGCCTTCTATTGCAGTGGAATGAGTGATGATTGAATACAGATAAAATTTTTCCCAGTCTATCTGGTCTTTTATTCCGAGTGAGTAGTATTCATCTAAGATTTGCTGCAAGGTTCGCGCTGGCATCACAGTTATATTACCACGCTTTTATTGAATTTTCAATAAACATTCCCCGCAAAGACAAATTCCAACCGCTCCTTTGCAACCTCAACCAGGCGCTTTATCGCGCTTACAGGCGTGGGATCGCAGTCCGCAAATTTAAAGCGCGGAAAAAATCTTGTAATGTGGAGCGGAATCTTTTTTCCAAATTCTTTTTCCAAGCCGGCGACCCAGGTTACAAGGGAACGCATTTCTTCTTCGCTGTCGTTTTTTCCGGGGATTATCAGAGTCGTCAGCTCCACATGGCATGAATCAAGAGCGCCGCGGATAAAGTCTTTTGTCATTCGCAAGTCGCCGCCGATAAAGTCTTTGTAAAAATTTTCGGAAAAGGATTTTAGGTCGATGTTCATCGCGTCGATATAAGGCTTTATTTCTTGCAAAACTTTTAGGCTTCCTGTTCCGTTTGTGACCAAAACGCTTTTCATTCCAGCTTCCTTGCAAAGCTTTGCGGCGTCGCGGACAAACTCCCAGCCAACCAGCGGCTCGTTGTAAGTAAAGGAAAGCCCTATGTTGCCGCGGCAGCGCAAGTTACGCGCGCTTTGGACAAGTTCTTGGGGAGAGCAACGTTCCGTCGTGTTCCTGTAATCAAACGCTTCCTGCGACCAAGAGATGCCGCTGTTTTGGCAAAAAGGGCAGCGCAAGTTGCAGCCATACGAGCCGACTGACAAAACCATCTTTCCCGGCATGAACATTTTGAGCGGCTTTTTATCTATCGGGTCAAGCGCGAGCGCGGCAATCTTTCCGTAATTGTCGGCGACAATCTTTCCGCCTCGGCAAGCCCTGGCTCCGCAAAAGCCAATAGCGCCTTCCTCAATCTTACAGCGCCTAAAACACGCGTCGCATTGCGGCATAGTTTCCTCCAAGCGCGCTTAGTGATGGCGGACAACTTCAAAGCGGAAGAGCTCGACTTCCTGGCCGGGAGCGATGCCGCCCTTTCGCCTTGCGATTGACACTTGTTGGTCCACCGTGTCAACGCCGTCTAGGTCTGGAAGAAGAAGCCCGCGCTTGTATCCGCTTTGAACAATCACGCCGTATTTTTTTACGTCAAGCTCTGATTCGGATTTTATTTTTTCCGGCTCGCCCAAAACATCCACGCTGATGTCAAGGTATTTTAGCTCGTCCTCTTCCACCGGCTCAAAGCGGGGGTCTTTGCTAACCGCGCTTACGGCGTTGTGGATTATTTCCAGCGCCAAATTCTTTTGAGTGGGCCCTGTCGTTCCGATGCAGCCGCGCAAGGCTCCAAACTTGTGAATGGAAACAAAAGCGCCGGCCTCGGCGTTCAAGAGTTCCGCAGGAAGCCAATCAGGCAAAGGCATGACGCTTCCGTTTTTTACAAAATGCTCGGCGGACGCGCGGGCTATCCTGACATAAGCGTCGGACTTTTCTTTTTTGCTCGCAATCTCGTCTTCCACAAATTTAAGCCGCGCTTTTAGAAAGCGCCTTCCTTCGTCGCGGCCCTTTGGAACAAAAGAGCATATTCCGTATCCTACGCCGGTCACGTCCTCGTGCGAATATTGCTTGGCCTCAACAGCCGTTCCGTCCAACGCTCCAGCCATGATGACAAAAGACTTGTGCCCGCACTCGGCTGCCTTTTCGCAAAAGTTTTCGTCAAAATCAAAAAGCTCTCCAAAGCGGGCGGTCGCGCAAACGTCCATAATCCGCGCGTCGTATTCCGGCCCTTCTTTTGCAAAACCGTAAGGCCCGTAGTCCTGCAGCTTGTGCGACAAATCGCCGCTCGCCACATAGACAACGCGCCGGCCCAACTCTTCCGCCGCGGCCTTTATCATCGTTCCGTATTCATAATGCTTTAAAAGGTCCAGGCCAGAAAGTCCTGTCCTAACAAACTTAAAGTCCTTGTATTTTTTAAGGATGAACCAAAGCGGAACCATCGTTCCGTGGTCAAGCGAAGGATTTTTTTCGCCAAGCGTTCCCGCCGCAAAGCGCTTTTCTTGCGCCTTTCTTTCCAGCAGTTCCACAAAGTCTTTGTCGTAGTCAACTTCAAATTTTACCTGAGCCGCTCCAAAGTCGGCAAATGAGCCTGTCGCTTTTTGTCCGGGCGAAATGTGAAAATAATCGGCGTACATCACGCTGTGCGGGCTTGAAAGGACAATCGTCTCAGGCTTTAGCGCGGCGATTTCTTCCGCGACTTTTTCATAAGAGGCGATTGTTTTTTGCACTTGCTTTTCGCTTCCGCGTCCGACATCGGGAACAATCATCGGCGGATGCGGAACCATAAAGGCGGCGATTATCGGCATTTTATCCTCCGAATCGTCATTCCTCAAAGGCGGAAGGATCTTCTTCCTCTTCCTCGATGTCGCGGTAGAAGAGGCGGACAACTTCGTTTTGGTCGCGGTGGCGGCTCTTTAGCAAAAGCGCCTGCGCGGCGGAACGGTAGATGTAACCCGAAGAATTGTAGATTTCAAAGCGCGGGTCGGTGCGGAAGTCCATGTTGTAAATTTGAATTCGCAGGAACGGCGTGATTCCCTTAACGAACATGTAATGCGAAAGGCCCACAGGGAATTCAATGTTAAGCGCGATTGTCAAGTTTTCGTCGCGCGAGTAACGGATGTTTTGCGCGATTGTCCACGCCCAAACATTTTCGCCTTCCATCGTCTTTAGCAAAACATAATGCGGATAGAATGAATTTCCGTGAACGAGAACCGGATACAGTTCCGCCATGGAGCGCAAGTCCATCGCGCCCATGTCGCCCGCGTAAGAGTTTACAATCAAATAGCCACACTTTTCCAAGTCGGAGCGTTTGGACAAAGTTCCGTAAGCCAAAAGCGCGTCTCCGGCTGTGGCGGCGGCCAAAACCGAAAGCGGCGCGTCGTTTTCTATAAGCAAAACTTTTTCGCCGTCAAGCGAGCAAGCCTGGACAATTCTTTGCGCGCACAATTCCAAGACCGGCTCAAGCGGTTTTGCGAGCGAAGAGTCCTGTTCGGCAAAATACGCCCACGAGCGCAAGATGCCCGCAGCCTGCGCGACCGTCAAATTGAGTTCCGTCATCGAAGCGGGAAGAGCCGCCAGCAAGGCTACGTTGCCCCGGTTGCCCTGCGTGTACATGTAGGCCGCCAAATTGTCGACCGTCCAAATGTCAAGCTTGCGTTCCTGAACGGAACGCAAAATCATGTTGTTCAAATTTTCAACTTGCATCGTGAGCGTGGGAAGCAAGTCCGCCATCGAGCCAAAGAAGGGCGCCGACTGGTATGTGCGGCGGTTTCCTTTTACAAACGCTTCGGGAACGGCGTTCAAGGCCTCGTTGTAGCGGCCCGCCTTTGCCATCGCGGCCACAAAAGAAATGACGGTCTGCTCGCTGACCGAAAGCGGAAAGTTCGCTTCGTTTTGCGAGGCGGCGAAAAATGAATTCATTATTTGGCTTTCCAGCGAAGCCAGCGTTTGCTCGTAAATGTTTTTTGAGGCGAAGGCCAAATCGTTTATGTCGTCCAAGCGGAATTCGCTCTGCTTTGTCATGACGGAATAATGCGCGGACTTGGAATTTTTTTGGAACGAAATTCTTTTTTCGCTGAGGGCGGGCGCGATGAGCGAATATGAATTCGTCCTGCCGGCGAAAACGGCGGACTTTGCCTTGAGCTCGCTGACCGAAAATCCAGAATACGATGAAAAATTCACGCTCACGGAATTTGCGTTTTGCGGCATGTCGGCGGAAATCCACAAGGAGGCGGAATCAGTGTCGTCGCTGAGAGAAAAATTCAGCCTTACCCCGCCGGAAAATTTCAAAGCGCAAGAAAGAGCGTCCGGCTGCTCGAACGAAAGCAAGCGCGCCGGCCGTTCCGTTCCGTCGCTAGAGGAATATGTGACAGGAGACTTTTCGTCAGCGCTGAACAAAAGCCCGTTGAATGCCACCTGGAACGAGTTCTTCAACTGGCTCTGGCCGCCCTCGCTTTCTGTTTCCGAAAGCGTAACCCTGAGGGCTCGAATGTTTTTTCTTATTATAGAGTCGCTTCTAAACTGAACGACAAAAATGCCGACAATAAAAACGGCGTAAAGGGCCGCGAGCCCAAACATCTTCCTAATCGATTTTTTTAGCATATTAGGAGATTTTATTCCAAAAAGCGCTTAAATTCAAGAGAGTTTTGCGCTATAAATATAGAATATTTTGGAGATTTTATCGTGAAAAGCGCAAGATTATTTTCCGCCCTGGCGATTTGCTTTTTTTTATGCGGAACGGCGAAAGCGGCGGAAGTTTCGATTACGGAAGACCAAAAGGCCGAGGCCCAAAAAAGCGGTCCCGCGCCTTCCGACGAGGCCGGCTTCGCGCGCGGCTTGCAGGCGGCCTTGCAACAAGGCTCGATAGAGGACGCCCTGGCGCTTTTTGAAACGATGCCGCCCGCCTTGCAGTCCAACGGCGACTTGCAAAAATTGCGCGCCTCGCTTTTAATCAGCGCCGGAAAATATTCCGACGCGCAAAAGCTGATTGCGGAACTTGAGCAAAAAAATTCCGGCGACTTGGAAATAAAGGAAATGAAAATCGTTTTGGCCAAAGCGTCCGGAAACGCTTCCGCCAAAAGCGCCGCGATAAAAGAAATAATCGCGCTCGACCCTACAAATCCCAGCGCCAACGTGGAGCTTGGCGAAGAAAAAGTTTTGCGCAAAAAATACAAGGAGGCGCGGGGCTACTACATGACCGCGCTCAAGGGCGACCAAAACAATCAGGACGCTCTTTTTGGCTACGGTCAGACCTCCTACTATTTGAACAAAATCGACGACGCGCGCAAGGCCTTCAATAAAATTTTACGTCTCGACCCCCAAAGCGCCGTGGCATACGCCTACATTGGAAAGCTTCACGCCGAAGACGAAAACTACAAGCTGGCCGAGGAAAACATTTTAAAGGCCATCGAGCTTAGCCCGCAATACGACTACTACATGGACTTGGGAACATATTCCCGCATGAGGGGAAAATTCAAGCAGGCGGAAGAAGCGTGGACAAGCGCGATTAAAATCAACCCCGACTATTTTTTGGCCTACGCCTATCGGGGCGGCCTTTACGACGAACAGAACATGTACGCCAAGGCGCTGGACGACTACCGCATGGTCATAAAGACAAACCCAAAATATTTTTACGCTTACGAGTCCTTGGGAATTTTGGCTTGGCACGAAGAAAATTATGAAGAAGCGCGCGCGTCGTTTGAAAAGGCGTTTTCTTACTACCCGCAAAGCATTTCGTATCCTCTGATAATCGCGGCGTGCATGTACAAGTCCAAGCGCGCGCATGAGGTGAAGCCCTTCCTCCAAAAAGTGATGAAGAACTACGGCGAC
>CADBBB010000022.1 GCA_902792795.1 uncultured Spirochaetaceae bacterium
GGATCTTCTTAAAAAGGGAAAAATCGTTTTGCTCCTAAACCAAGACGTTTTGATTCGCGACGTGGCCGCTCCGCTAAAGGACGACGCATACTACACCGCTTACAGAAACGTCCGCCAGTACCCGCTCAAAAAACCGGGCGCGGACGCGATTGACGACAGCCCGGAAGGAATTCGCTTTACATACAATTTGAAATTCATAGCCGACAGTCCGGAGCTTTTGCCTGAGGAACTTCCGCGCATCACGGAATTGGCGGAACTCCTAAAAACCGCGCTGGACGACAACGCCTTCACGATTTTTGTCGCCGGCCACACGGCGGACATCGGCCAACCCGCAAACCAAATGAGCCTTTCCATCGACAGAACGCAAACCATCATCAATCTTTTGATCGAGCGCGGCTTGGACAAAAATCTTTTCAGCTACCGGGGCTACGGCGAAACCCAGCCTGTCGGCGACAACAGCACAAAGGAAGGCCGCGCGCAAAACCGCCGCGTCGAAATCACCTTGAGGCCGCGCGCCACTTACATCCAAAGAAGCTGGTAGAAGAAAAAAAACAAACACTCCCAGTTGCGGCTGCGCCCGACGGAACCGCTAGCTAGCGTCGCTACTCGCTGTTTGCGCTTGAAACTATTTAACGCTGCCGCTTTCGCGTCAGCCGCAAACAGAGAGTTTCCGTCGGCCGCTCCGCACCTTCGCGTGTTTTTCTTCACCAGACAAAAATGTTGGAAGCGGCCAAGCCGTTCGCTGACGGGTCCTTCCAAGTCTTTTTTTTCTGCGTCTCATTCCTTTGGAATGAGGCCTCTCAAGGCATTGCAGTCGCGCTTACGCGCTCCGCCCGGCTCCCGCCAAATTGGTCCGCGGTTTTATTTTTTTTCACCAGCCAAAAAGGTTGAGACCGCCAGCCGCCCCGCGCCTTTGCGTGTTTTTTTTATTATCTTCCACAACCAAAACGGTTAGAGGAGCGCGGAAAACTCAGGCGGCAGCGGGGCTTCAAAATGAAGGGGCTGGCCGCTTATGGGATGCGGCAAATCCAAGACATGAGCGTGCAAGAAAATCCGCTCCGCCGGGCGGCCGCCGTAAAGAACGTCGCCCAAAATTGGAAGGCCGCTTTGCGCAAGGTGGACGCGAATTTGATGGGTGCGGCCCGTCAAAAGTTTGGCCTGGACAAAAACTAGGCCGTCTTTTTTTTGCAAAATCTTAAAGTCCGTGCGGGCGAATTTTCCGCCCTTCTCTTTTGGAACAAAACCCCACTTGGCGGCCTGGCTCTTTGGCGAAACGCGGCCCAAATAGTTTTGAACGGAAAAAGAATCTTTTTCCTGGCCAAAAATGGCGGCCGCTTTTTGGCCGTGACTAGAATTGTTTGCAAGACCAAAACTGCCGGCGGACGCGCAAATGGCCGCGTAAATCTTTTGAGCCGCCCTCTCCGACTTGCCAGCAAGCTCCGCCCCGGACGAGTCGAACGCGGCGAAAAGCGCGGCGTTGGCGGCCCGTTGCTTGGAGAACAAAATCACGCCGCTTGTGTCGCGGTCAAGACGGTGAACCATTCCGCAATAGGGCGGATTTTTTTCCAAGCCGATTTTTTTGTGCAAGTACCTAACCGCCGCCGCCTGCAAGTTGTCGCGGTCGCGGGCGAATGTCGCCTCGGACGGAAAGCGCGGCGGCTTGTTGACTACGATTATCGCGTCGTCCTCGTATAAAACGCGCGAGTCGTCCAGCTCAAATTTTATGTCGTCGTTTTCTTTTTGGTAGAAGAATTTTTCTTTGTCAATAAAGACCTTGACACGCGCGTTTTTTTTGAGAAAAAGCGAAGGGTTTTTGCAAAGAAAAAAAGCGCCGCCGCGCGCGTCTTGGGCTTGCGAGGGAGCTTGACTCACCCATACGTTTTGGCTAAAAATCAGGCGGCGGATTTTGGAATTGCTCACGGCGCTATTTGCGGCCGCCGATTCTTGGGCTTGCGGCGATTCTTCCGCGCCCAAAAGCTTTGGCAATTCCCGCCGCAAAAATTCATTTAGGGTCGCCGCGTTTTGGACGGCAAGAACAATTTCTTGGCTCATAAAATTTTAAAGGCAGGCTCTCCGCCGGCGTCGTAAACTCGGACACGGCAGTCTTCCATGCAAACGTTCTCTTCAAAAGAGACAATGTCAAAAGCGGCGGGACCAAGCAAGTCGTCCGGGCTAAAGCTCAAGTCCAGCTCGCCTTCCTCCCCCTCGCCGGCCAAGCGCGAAAAAGCTCCGTTGATTCTAACGACGTCGGCAACAACAGGAAGCAGGCGTTCCAAGCGCTTTTCGGAATACTTTTCTTCCAAAAAGATAAGCTGCATTTTTTCTATCTCTTTGTGAGCCAGCTCCGTTCCGCTGGCCCCAAAAGCGCAATTGTTGCAGCGCTGCCATTCCGCGAAGTCGGAAAAGAATTTTGAAGGCGCGATTTTAAGCGGCTTCAACACCGAATTGAACCACGGCACAGCGCGGCCTTCCGAATAAAAAACGCTTATGGCGTAGGCGACGTCGCGCGCCCAAGTTATGTCCTGGCTGGAAAAGACGGCGGAATTTTTGGCTTCCCTTTGTTCCGAATAAAGCTGGGCAAAGTCGATGTGGTTTGGATAAAGCGGAAGGGCAAAATCAATGCGGTCGCGAAAGGCCTTGACGGAATCGCCGTCGGCGCGGGCCCAGTCCATCAAAAAGCCAAAGACGATTCCCGCGTTGTTCAAGAGCGCGGCTTTTTTAGAAAAAAGTTTTTTGTCCAAAAAAAATTTTTGTCCGGGCTCGCCATGCATAAAAATGTCGACCGAGCAAAAAAGGTTTTGCAAAAGGCCCGCGATTTCCGCGTCGATGACTTGCGCGCTCGCGGGAATCGAAATGTAAACGTCGGGAGCAAGGCGCGCGGCTTTTTTTATAAAATCCGCCAGCGCCTTTTTGTCGTTGGAAAAGCGGGCGTCATGCAGCGTGAATTCCGTTATGCCCCTTTTTGCAAAAGACGCCAATTCAGAGTCTATGTTTGAAAGGTCAAAATTGTATTCGCCCTGCTTCAAGAGCGCCGCCTAGTTAAGCTGCAAAAGCTTTATGCCGCGCTTTTTGCAGTCGGCCAAAATTTCTTCCGACCAAATGCTAACTTGCGTCTCGCCGATGTGCGCCTTTTTAAGCAGGAACATGCACAAGCGCGACTGTCCGATTCCGCCGCCCAAGGTTTGGGTAAGCTGACCCTTGAGAAGCTTTGAATGGAACATCAATTTTTCGCGGTCCTCGCAGCCGCGCTCCTTTAGCTGCGCGCGCAAAGAGTCTTGGTTGACGCGGATTCCCATGGAGCTGAGCTCAAAGGGCTGCTGCAAAACTTCGTTCCAAACGATGATGTCGCCGTTCAAGCCCTTGTGGCCGTCGCCGGTCTCGGTAATCCAGTCGTCGTAGTCGGGCGCGCGGCCGTCGTGAGGCTTTCCGTCGGCCAGCTTGGCTCCAATTCCCGTGATGAAAATGGCGCCGTATTTCTTGGCCGCCTCGCACTCGCGCTCTTTGGGAGTGAGGCTGGGGAACTCGCGCTGCAAGTCGTCGCTGAACAAAAATTTAATGTTCTCGGGCAGCGCGGGCTTTAGTTTTGGATAAAAGTCATAAACGTAAAATTCCGCGCGCTTAATGCAGCGGTAAACCTTCTTTACGATTTCGTGCAAAAAGAAAACCGTGCGGTCAACGTCGTTAATCGCCATCTCCCAGTCCCACTGGTCAACGTAAAGCGAGTGAATAGCGTCCATTTGGTCGTCGGGGCGAATGGCGTTCATGTCGGTGTAAATGCCAAAGCCCGGTTGGAGCTCCAGCTCCGTCACTTTAAGGCGCTTCCATTTTGCGAGCGACTGGACAATTTCCAGTTTTTGGTCTCCCAGCGTCTTTACCGGAAAGCGGACGGGCCGCTCCACTCCGTTAAGGTCGTCATTGACGCCGGTTCCGCTTCGCACAAAAAGCGGCGCGGTGACTCGGGTCAGGTTCAATTCAGTTGAAAGGGCTGTTTGAAAAAAGTTCTTCAAAAGAACAATCGCGTGTTCGGTTTCTTTTTCGCCAAGAAGCGGCTTGTAGTTTTTTGGGTAGATTTCCTTTGACATATTCGGTTTCCTTATTAACCTTTTATATTCTAGCGCGAATTCATTTTTTTTACAATAGAACTATTATGAAAGACCAAAAAACGCGCGGGAGTTTTCATAAACAGTTTGGGCAAGCGCCTCCGCGCCAACGCCCCGCGCGTCCGCCACAAAATTGTAGGTGTGTTCTATGTAGTTTGGGTTGTTGGGCTTTCCTCTCATCGGAACGGGAGCCAAGTAAGGCGCGTCGGTTTCAAGCAAAAGCCTGTCCTTGGGAACGTAGGCGGCAAGCGCGCGCGCCTCCTCCATCTTGGACTTTTTGGCGTAAGTGATTGAGCCGCTAAAGCTTATGACGCAGCCCAAATCCAAAAAGGCGCGCGCCTCCTCCAAACCGTAAGAGTAGCAATGAATCACGCAGCGCCCGCCATAGCCGCTTTCCTTCACGCACTCCAAAGTTTCCGCCGCCGCGTCGCGGGAATGAACGATTACCGGCAAATCCAATTCTTTTGCCAATTCCAGTTGCGCCATAAAAAGCTCGCGCTCGGCCTCCACCATCGCCGCGTCAAAGTCGTCCTCACAGCGATTGTCGACGCCGCTTGGGTTCCAGTGGTGGTCCAAGCCGCACTCGCCGAGCGCGCAAAGCTTTTTTCTAAAGGGGTCGGAAGAGGCGCGGGCGGCCAAAATGTTTTTCTTTAGCGTCTCCACGCAGGCGGCGCGGTTTTTGATTGAGTCGGGGTCGGGCCAAATTCCGGCGGAAAAATATAAAAACTTTTTGCAGGCGTCGACGGCGGCCTTTCCCTCCGCTCCGCCGCGCTCCATCAGCGCGAAGGTCTTTTCAAACAATTCCTGCCGCGAGCGCAAATCGTCGCAATCGGTTCCAATGTCAAGCGCGAACCTAAAGCCGGACTTGGCCATCTCTTCAAGGACGCGCCGCCTTGTCCATTCCTCGTCCTCGCGCAAACTAGCAAAATGAAAATGGGTGTCTGAACGCATGCCGCCATTTTATCAAATCGCGCGACGTCTTGCAATTGCGCCCAAAAAGCGCTAGGATACTTGCATTGCCGAAATGGTGGAATTGGTAGACACAAGGGACTTAAAATCCCTCGGCCGTAAAAGGCCGTGCCGGTTCAATCCCGGTTTTCGGCAGATATGGTAAAAAAAATCCGCCGATCGGCGGATTTTTTTTATTTGACTTTTGAAAAGAGCTCGGCTATTGCGGCGCGATAATCTTATTCGCGCCGCAAAAGGAACGAGTCAAGGCCTTGAGCGAAGCGTGCCTTGACCGTTCCTATTTAACTTTGGAATAAAGCTCGGCCATTTCGCCGCGCCATTCAAGCGGGTTGTTCTTGTCTTCCCACTCAATTGTCTTTTCGATTTTAAAATGCCGCGTGTCGGAAGGATTCTCGCGCGAGATTACCGCAAAGCGGCCCTGCCCGATGTAAGCCACGCTCTGGTTTGGAGCCAATGTTTCCGACTCTGAAAGTTTTTTTAAGACGCAGTCAAAGTGCGCGGGCTTTCCGCTGGCCTTGTCGCAAATCGCGCTGGCCATGTCCTCAATCGGCTTTTCGCAAATCGGACACACAACCTGCCTCGCCTTAAATTCGCGAATCGCGCTTTCGCGCGCGGCTATGTCCGCCTGAGTCTCTGGATTAAAACGAGGTCTCGGCGCCGGCTTGGGTTCCGGCCTTGCCGAAGCCCAAGGGCTCTTTTGCCTATTGTTTCTTCTGTTGTTTCTGTCTCTTCTTCCCATTACAAATACAATCCTTCCCTTGAATTTAAATGCAATTCGTCAGGATTGTCAACCATGTTGCGGCTTATTACGCACGCAATTCTGTTGATTGCGTTGTCAAGGTATGAAGAGTCATGAATTTTTGCCCGCAGCGCCATAAGTCTTGGAGGCAAATCGTCGTCATATTCGTATTCCGCTTCCGCAACATCATAAGGCGCAAAGTCCAACGCAGCGCTCATATTTTTGGATCTTCCTCCCGACACCCACAAAGTTCAAGCAAGCGAAATTTCGCCGCCCCAGTTCAATTTTCTGAAAATGCGTTTTCAATCAGATGAACCGTCTCCAGCCCCGGAACGCCCACGGCCACAGCGTCAAATCTGATTATCTTGTTACTATATTGTCGATGATTTTTCAAAAAATATTTAGCGGTTTCTACAATCTTGCGCTGTTTTCTTTTGCCCAGTTCCTGGGCCAAAATCTCCGCGTTTCCGCCCGGAAGCGCCTTGACTTCCGCAAAAACAAGCGTGTCGCCTTTTTGCGCTATTATGTCAATCTCGCCGGAACGAATTCTGTAATTGCGACCGACGATTTCATATCCATGCTGAACATAAAAATCCGACGCAAGGTCTTCGCCGGTCTTTCCCAAAATTTTTGTGTTTCCGGTGTTTCTCATTCTATGCGGAACTGAAGCTTAAATTTCCTCCAACTCTTCCAGCTCCTCAATGTCGTCTTGCGGCTTTTCGCCGTTGGCCGCGGCAAAGCGCCTTTTGTCAAAACCGGCCATGCGCTCAATGTTGCTGCCTTCGCCTTCCTCGATGGCTCGGCCTTCTGTCATCAAAAACGGAGTCTTCCATTTTTTTATCGCGGCCAAATGATACGCCTTGACGGCCTTGCCAGCCGCAAGGAACATATTTTTTCCGTCCTCAAAAAAAACAGGCGACGAAAACATCATGTTCAATTTTATCGAAGCAACATCAATTTTGCGCAACATCGTTCCGCTTCCCCTCTAATTTTAAGACAAAGGCAAAAATTTTTGCCAAGACTTCCCATGTTTCCGGAGGAACGCTCGCGCCAACTTCTTGAACGCAAAGAACCTCGGAAAGATTTTTGTCTTGGACTATCGGAATTTTTTCCTTTTCCGCAATCTCAAGAATTTTTTTTGCCAAAAAACCTTGGCCAGTCGCGGCCACCAAAGGGGCCTCGGAGCCCTTTGGGTATTTTAGCGCCGCCGCTTTCTTTTGTTCAATCACGCGAACGCCTCCACTCCCAAAAGCGGCGCGTCCTCCACGCCAAAGGCCGAAACCTTTTGCGCCCGCGCGGACTCCACATTGACGTCCGCGCCAAAAGCGGCCTTTAGTCCGCCAAGAGCCGCCGCCAATTTTTCTTGCGCGGCCTCATTGTCCGCCCACGCCTTGACGACCCGCGGCTCTTTCTTTGCGTTAAAGTATACCGCAAAATAAAAATTTGCGCCACTGCTTTTATAATTTACAATCATTTTTTCGGCCGCGTTTTTTTCGCGGTCCAAATACATGCGGATCACGCCGCCGCTTCCTAAAAACTCGTATGGAAAAAACGCCCAGCCTTTTTTGCCGTTGACCGCGCGCAAAAAATCGCGGCCTTCCAAGACGGCGGCATCCTGGTCTTGCAAATCGTCCTGGCCGCCGTCGTTTTGGTCTTGCGCCGCCTCTCCGTTTTGCGAGCCGTTCCCGTCCCGGCCGCCCCCGTCTTGGCCTTGGCCAAAATCTTTGTCCTGGCCAAAATCCCCGCCGCCGTCAAGCAAGTCCATGAGCTTTTCCAAGGCGGCGCTTTCGCTGTCAAGCCCCTTTTCTTCAAGGACAAGCGCCGACTCGGCGGCCTCCGTTTCACGCCCCTTAAATTTAAGAGAGGCGCGGCGGACCTTTTGCATCAAGGCCGGGTCAAGCCTTGAGCCGCTTTGCGCCAAAAACTGAATTATTCTTTGCGCAAGGCCGTCCGCCGCAAATCCCATGCTTTGCAAAAACGCCGCGCCGCCTTGCGCTCCCGTTTGGACAGGAGTGAGCAAAACCTTCCCGCCCGCGAACGAAACTTGTGCCCTAAAAGTTTGGCCTTCGCGCAAGGCGCGCTCGGACATTACGTCAAAGCGGCCGCCAGCAAAGGAGACGGTGTATTTTCCGCCGCCCAAATTTTTCAATGTCTTAACAAAAACAAAGTCGCCCTCCCGCAAGTTCTGTTGAACTCCAGAAAGGGCGCTTTGTGATTTTACGCTTACGATTTGCATTAACAAAAAAAACGCGTACTTAATAGGCGGGTCCCAGCGACGAAAAAAAGAGCCGGAGCCTCCCGTCATCCGCTTGCGGCTTTACGCCTTAAGGCCAAGCCGCTTCGCTGACGGGTCCTTCCGTCTCTTTTTTTCTGCGTCCCGCCCCTTTTTGTCCGCGTTTTATTTTTTATACTACAAAGGGGCGAGCCGGACAATTATTTCTTGGCGGCGGCGGCTTCGGCGGCGTGCTCAGCCTTCTGCTCGGCCTTGATTTCCGCCTCTTTCTGGGCGGCGGCCGCGTCGGCGCGCGCGTTGCGGGCCGCGATGGCGGCGGCTACAGCGCCACCAACCAACTGCTTAACCTTGGCCTTCTTGCCCACGCGGTCGCGCAAGTAGTAAAGCTTGGCGCGGCGGACTTTGCCGGGGCGCACGACTTCAACCTTAACGATGCGGGGAGAGTTGATCGGGAACACGCGCTCAACGCCAACGCCAAAAGAAATCTTTCGGACGGTGAACGTGCGGCGGGCGCCCGCGTTCTTCATGCACAAAACGATTCCTTCAAAAACCTGAATGCGTTCTGTCTTTCCTTCGATAATCTTGAAGTAAACCTTTACGGTGTCTCCAACGTTAAAAGCCTGCGCTCCGGGGCGCTTCTGGCCTTCTTCAATAGTTTTAATCAAGTCCATCATTTTCTCCGTTTGGGATTATGCTTTTTGTAGGCAAAACCCGTAATTTCCTCAATCATCTTCTCTGCCTCCGCAGTGAGCTCCCCGTTCTTCCTCGCCTCGGCTATCAAGTCCGGCCGGTTCAAGAAAGTTTTTTCAAGTCGCTTTTGCAGACGCCACTTTCGGATTTTTTCATGGTTTCCGCCGGTCAAGACTGACGGAACTTCCATTCCCTTATACACAGGCGGCCTGGTGTATTGGGGATATTCCAAAAGCGAGCCGGTGTAGCTTTCTTCGTCAAGCGATTCGGAAGAAATCACGCCGTCAATCAACCGATACACAGTGTCGATTATGACAAGCGCGGCAACCTCTCCGCTCGACATGACATAGTCTCCGACGCTTATTTCGTCGTCAACGTATTCGTCGACAATCCGCTGGTCGATGCCTTCGTACCGGCCGCAAATTATCACAAGCTCCTTTTCCCGGCTCAATTCCCGCGCTTTCTTTTGCGTCAAAGGCCTTCCGCTAGGAGTCACGTAAATAACGCGCTTGTCCTTTTTGTAAGCCTTGACGCTGTCCAGCGCCAAACCAAGGGGCTCGGCCAACATAAGCTGCCCGGCTCCTCCGCCATACGGACTGTCATCACAAGTTTTGTGTTTGTCAAAGGCAAAATCCCTGACATTCACCAAATCGTAGGCAATAATTTCCTTTTCAACCGCTTTCGCCATGATTGAGGCTTCAAAAAAAGCGCGCGGAATCTCAGGAAACAAGGTCAGCACAGTAAATTTCATGGACTTACTCCAGAATCCAGAGGTGCGTCAGTTGAATCGTCTTAGCCTCAACGTCAACCTTGCCGACATGCCTTTCGTTGAACGGAACCAAAACCGTCCTAGGCTTTCCGGCGGAAGTTTTTTTAACGCTGTCGTCAAGAAGACCGCAACTCTCGGAAAGGACAACCTCCAACAGGTCGCCCGCCCCGCCTTCCAATACGTCTGTGATGGACCCAACAACTATGGGCGCGTCACTGTCTGCCAATCCGTTTTCGTTCTCATAATAAACAAGAGAACATTGCTTTAGATCCTCGATAAGCCATTCGCCTTCTTTAGGCTGAAGAGCCTTTTCGCGGGGAACGCGAAGCTCGGCGCCGTTAAGTTTTCTCGCCGCTTCCGGAGAATCTATTCCCGCCAATTTCATGTAAAAGGCGTTTTGGGAACCTTCGACGCGCTCAACTTTGTAAAGCGTCGTCTCGCCCTTTTGCCTCAAAGCCACTTCCTTTAACTGAGCGATGTGCTCGTAACGGCCGGAAGCGCTCTCAACTTTAAATTCGCCCGAAAGTCCGTGGGGCCCTCGAACAAAAGCCACAGTCAAATCCATCTGCGCCGTCAGTCCAGAATTTCAAGGCTGTATCGCTTGCCGTCCTTGTTGGCGGTCGCCCCCAATACGGTTCTGAGCGCCTTGGCAATGCGGCCGTACTTGCCGATTACTTTTCCGATGTCGCTGTCGGCGACTTTCAACTCCAAAACAGGGCCGCGTTCGCCTTCAGTCTCAGTGACAGAAACCGCTTCCGGATTATCGACCAATGATTTCGCTATGTATTCAATCAGGTCTTTTTCCATTTGCGATTCCTACTTTGACTGACCGTTGCGGGCCAGGCCTTTTTTGTTGAAAATTCTAGCCACTGTGTCAGTAGGCTGAGCGCCGACGCTAAGCCAATACTTGGCGCGGTCTTCTTTAAAAGCGATTTGTTTTTCCGCGACTTCGATGGGCTGGTAAACGCCAATCTCTTCGATAGTCTTGCCGTCACGGGGCTTTCTCGCGTCCATCACGACGATGCGGTAGCAGGGCCTTTTGGCCGCGCCAAATCTCTTAAGTCTGATTTTGACCACCTTAAACCTCCATATAGAACTCAAGACTCGAACTGGAGCCAAGTTCTAATTTAGACAATAACACACTATACAGTGTGAAATTTAATTATAATGAAATGATAGAAGTTAATCAAGAGCAAAATAGACAAAAATCAAGAAAACACTCCCAGTCAAAAAGTCTTGCCTTTCTCGCGACTGAGGCTGCTAGGTAAGGTGTACATACACAGCAATTTCGCTTCGCGAAATTGGCAGCCTCAGAGCGAGCGGCAAGGCTTTTTTCCTTCGCGTGTTTTCTTTTTTCTTCTACCCTAATTGTTTGTTCTAAATCATATTTCGGACGTCCGAAAAAAGGCGGCGGGCATAAAAAAACGCCGCGTTGGAGCGGCGTTCGTTCGTTAGAGGGTGCGGGCTAAGCGCATTCCCAAATAGAAGTTGGAAAAGTCGGCGGGGTCCCAGTTGCGGTTGGTGATTTCGTAGTACATCGTGTCGGTTCCGGCGTAGCCGCCTCCGCGGTTGGCGCACTTGCCGTTTGTGGACTTGAGGTCGTTGCACCATTCCCAAACATTGCCGCTCATGTCGTAAATGCCAAGCTCGTTGGGCTTTTTCTTGCCCACCTCGCGGGTCTTGTTTTCGCTGTTAAAGTAGTACCAAGCCACCTCGTTGACGTCGTCGCTTCCGGAGTACATATAGCTGGCCAACTGGCTTCCTCCGCCGGCCGCCAGCTCCCATTCCGCTTGGGTGGGAAGCCTGTAGCCTGTCTTGGTCATGTCGCAAGTGACGGTGGCGCTGACGATTTTTCCGCTTCCGTCGCGCTTGACGTCGCTGATCGCGTAGCACTGGGCGGCGGCGCCCAAAGTTTGCGCCGTCAATTGATTGCAAAAGAAAACCGCGTCGTACCAAGTGATGTTTTCAACAGGACGGCGGCCTTGGTTCTCGCCTCCGGCGGCGCCGCTCTTAAAGGAGCTGGGATTGCTTCCCATGACGCTGGCGTACAAATCCTGCGTCACCTCAAATTTGCTGATGGCGAAGCCCTTGATGGTCTGCGCGCCGATAGTTCCCGCAAAATTGTTGGCTTGCACAGACTGGCCGGCGGGAACCACCGTCACAAAATCCTGGGCAACCGTCGAAGCGCTGGGGACCGCAAAAGCGAAAAGGCTTTCAACGGCGAACAAGGCGCATACACAAAATGACTTTGCTTTCATTGTCATTCTCCTCTAAAAAAAACACCGGACGTATCCCCATATTTTAAATCAAGTAATTATAACTCATATTTTATAAAAAATCAAGGATTTTGCGTGTTTTTTTTAACGCAATTTTTCTGTTGAAATTTCATCAAAACCATGCTAGAATATAAGCCGCATTTGGAGGAACCTATGGTAAAAGAAGCGGGCTACAAGCCCTTGGATATGAAAACGTGGGCCCGCACGCCCTACTACAACTACTACGCGCACGGCTCAAAGGGAATGTGCGCGGTGACGGCGGATTTGGACATAAGCGCGCTGGCCAAAAAGGTCGGCGACGACATTTTCATCCCCCTGCTTTACGCGATAACAAAAGTCATAAACGGCCGCAAAGAATTCCGCGTGGGCTACTGCAAGGAAAACGGCGAGCTCATGGTTTGGGACTACATTTCGCCGATCCACCGCGTGTTCCACCCGGACACGGAAACTTTTACCCGCGTTTGCACCGAATGGAAGGAAAACTACAAGGATTTCGCCAAGGGAGCGGCGGCGGACATCGCGGCCGGCGAAAAATGCGCCAGCCTCAACGCCGACGAATTTCCCGACAGCGTGTTTGAAGTTTCTTACGTTCCGTGGCTGCGCTACAGCTCGGTCAACATGAAGATGTCCGAAAGCGGAAAGTATTTGGCGCCCATCGTCACAATCGGAAAAGCCGAAGAAATCGGCGGCGCGGTTAAAGTTCCGCTCACGATGCAAATAAGCCACGCCGTGGCCGACGGCTTCCACATCGCGCGCTTCTTTAAGGAAGTGACGGAAGAGGCCCAAAAGCTAGCCGCCGCCTTATAGGAACGGTCAAGGCGCGCTTCGCTTAAAGCCTTGACTCGTTCCTTTTGCGGCGCGAATACAATTTTCGCGCCGCAATAATTTCCGCGCAACGCAAAAAAAACCGCTCGCAAAGAGCGGTTTTTTTATTGAGAAGCTGGAACTTTAAGCGGCGGCCTATTTAAGAACCGCGCTTATGCGCTCAAGAACCTTCTTGCGGTCAAGCGGCTTGATGATGTAGTTCTTGGCTCCAAGGAGCAAGGACTTCTTTACCAATTCCTCTTTTCCAAGGGCGCTGACCATAACGACGCGGGCGTTCTTGTCAAAAGCCATGATTTGCTCAAGCGCCGTGATTCCGTCCATGCGAGGCATTGTGATGTCCATAGTCACAAGGTCAACGTTGGGGCAAAGCTCCTTGTACTTGTCGACGCCCTCTTTTCCGTCCCCGGCTGTGGCCACGACCTCGTAACCTTCGCTGGCCAAAATCTGGCCCAACTGCTTGGCTACGAACATGGAGTCGTCAACAATCAAGACGCGGAACTTAGATCCGTCGTCCTTGGTGCCCTCAGGGGGACGCTCGTTAATTGTAGGAAAATCGCCTTTTGTTTTCATATTATCATCTCCCTTTAATGCTTTATTCAGCGCGTTCGCGAATAGCGACGTTCAATTCAATCTCGCCGCACTCAGAAATAAGAGGAACGATCAAGGCCTCCACATTCTGGGCGGAACCCGGCAAAGCCGCAATTTCCATCTTTTCGCCGGCGAACAATGTCGGAGGCGTAAGGTCAAACTTAAATCCAAGCTCGTGCAACTTAGTGACGGCCTGGGCTGTGATCAAGTTGGCCAGCTCGCTGATTGTGGCCTTGACCAAGTCGTCAAACTGCGTAAGAGTTTCGCCGTTCATCTTAGAGGCCAGGTTAAGGGCTGTCTCGTAAGTCATGTCAAAAAGCACACGGCCTTCGACATCGCCGGCAAGGCCGACAAGCGCGGCCACGCCCATTACCGGCATAGCCACCGACTTTAGCGACAACTCTCCGCGCTTGACTTCCGCGCCGCCAAGAACCTCTTTGAGAACTCTGTACGAAGTTTCCACAAACGGATTGATATACTCAACTCTCATGCATTTCTCCTTGTATTTATATTCCTATTGTTTGTTATAATACGTCAACTGCCCCTGGGTCATTTCGCCCCAGCTCATTCCTGCGCCCACTCCTTCATTCTCGCCCAAGAACAAAATTCCGTTGCCCTTGAGCTTTTCCTCAAAGTCAACCAAAATCGTCTTTTGTCCTTCCGGCGGAATCAACGAAAGCACGTCCCTAGCAAAAATAATGTCCGTCATCGGCAGCGCGTTGGCGTTGTTGATGTCATGATACTCGAACATTATAATATCTTTTATTTCCTGTGTAAAGGCGTATTCGCCCGTGACGCTCTTTTGCAAGTAAGGCGCGAGCCAGCCGCCGGCTTCCGATTCGGGAACGGTAAGCAAGGGCGCGTTGGCGATGTTGAGCAAATCGGTCTCGTGCGCGTAAATTCTTATCTTTGACTGCGGGTAGCGCTTTTTGAGAACGCAAGCCAAGCTAAAGGATTCCTGGCCCTTTCCGCAGCCGGGGTTCCAAACAAAGATTTGCTTGGCCGAGTTGTCAGGAAGAATGTTGTAAACCGCGTCCGCGTATTCCTGTGTCCAATAGGCGCCGCTATTGCTTGACCAGAAGGGCTTTAGGAATTCTTCAGCTTCAGAGGCGGAGGCGAATTGGGCCGAAGCGCCGGCCCGCTGAGCCTTCCATTCCGACAGACGGTTGTCGAACCAAGACTTGTTCAAGTCGCTCACATAGAATTTCTTGAATTCCTTGAGGCCGTCTATGATGAACTTTCTGTCCGGATCCTCAGCCTTGGGAGCCTCCGCCGGGGCGGAAGAAGCCGCCGCGTTAGGAGCTGAAGCCTGAGTCTGGGGCTCGTCGTCGTCAGAGCTTCCGCTGCGCTCGTCGACATGGTCGGGGTTGGCTTCCGGCGGAGTCGGAGCGTCCTTTTGCTCGGAGTCCGCTTCTTCCTGAACTTCATGAGGAGGCTCAAAGCGGCTCTCCTCTTCTTCCGCCGGCTTTTGGTTGAAGATGCGGGCTATGTCAAGAAGAACGTAAAGGCGATCGCGCGCCTCGACGATTCCGTAAATAAACTTGATGTTTATGTCGCCAAAAAGCGGGTGCGGCGGCTGGATTGAAGACTTTTGAATTCCGACGATGCCTTCAATCTTGTC
Source organism: uncultured Spirochaetaceae bacterium (assembly GCA_902792795.1). Classification (GTDB taxonomy): domain Bacteria; phylum Spirochaetota; class Spirochaetia; order Treponematales; family Treponemataceae; genus Treponema_D. The sequence continues at coordinate 14,811 of CADBBB010000022.1, forward strand.
CACGACGACGCCAAAAACATGGTCTTCTATCGTAATGATAAGAAGGTTTTCGATTTGGTCGTCCTTGCGCTTGGGAACTTCGATATTGAAGAATTTGCGCAAGTCGATTATCGGAATGATCTCTCCGCGCAAATTGTAAACGCCCAAGACAAAGGGAACCGTGTTGGGAACATAGGTAAAGCGGCTGGCTTTGACTATTTCCTTGACGTTCATAATGTCGATGGCGTAGTCTTTTCCCGCGAGGGTGAAGGCGGCCATCCTGAAGTCGAACAAGGCGACCGACTCGCGGTCTTCGTCCTCGTCGTATCCGCGCTCAATCGCGTCTGTTTGGCTGTTAACCGCTACTGCTGTATCTTCCATAACTTACGCCCTCTTTTCCTGAATTGACTGAGCGTTCTTTTCCTGCTGGACGCCAAGTTCCAGCAACTGGCTCACGTCGATGATCAAAGAAACCGAACCGTCGCCCAAAATTGACGCGCCGGCGATTCCCGGTGAATTTGTGAACTGGTCGCGCAAGGCCTTGATGACGACATCTTCCTCGCCAATCAAAGAATCGACCATGACGCCGATTTTCTTTTCCTGCGTTCCCACGATTACGACAAAGCAATATTCGCTTGTGTTGGCGCTCTTTATGTGGAAGAGGCGGCTCAAGCGCAAGACGCTGATGACTTCGTCGCGAACGTTCATAACTTCGTAATTGTCGATTGTGTTGATTTCTTCCTTGCGGACGCGCTGGCTTTCTATTACCGATGTAATCGGGATTGAATAAACCTGCGGGCCGACGCGGACCAAAAGTCCCTGAATGATGGCCAAGGTGAGCGGAAGCTTGATCGTGAAAGTGGAGCCCTTTCCGGCGCCGCTTGTAACGGAAACCGTTCCCTTGAGCTTTTCTATCATCGTGCGGACTACGTCCAAGCCTACGCCGCGGCCGGAGACGTTGGAAATTTTGTCGGCGGTCGAAAAGCCCGGCATGAAAATAAGGTTGTAGGCTTCCTGGTCGGTGAGAATCTTGTTAGGATGCAAAATGCCGCGGCTTATGGCCTTGTTGCGGACTTTCTCAACATTGATTCCGGCGCCGTCGTCGGCGATTTCGATTACAATTTGGTTGCCCTCGTTGGCGGCCTTTAGGAGCAAGGTGCCGGTCTCAGGCTTGCCGGCGGCCGCGCGGACGCTGGGCTCCTCGATTCCGTGGTCCACGGAATTGCGGACGCAGTGCATGATTGGGTCGAGCAAGTCGTCCACGACAGTCTTGTCCAATTCGGTGTCTTCGCCTTCCATGACCAGCTCGACCTTCTTTTTGAGGTCGCGCTGCAAGTCGCGGACGACGCGGGGGAAGCGGTTGAAGATTTGCGAAATGGGAACCATTCGCGTTTTCATGACGCCTTCCTGCAGCTCGCCGACAATCTGGCCGAGGTTTTGCGTGGAGCCCCGGAACTTGACGTTGAGGTCCTTGAGACTTGACGTGAAGGGGTCGAAGTAATTTATCAAGTCGCCGTATTCCTGGGTGATCTTGGCCTTTACGTCCTTGGCGGGAACGCCGCGCTGCATGTCCGAAAGATATTCGGGAAGCTGCTCGAAGAGGCGGCGGAACTTTTCTTTGAATCCGGCGGAATACGCCATCATCTGCGTCTGAAGCTCGTTCATTTGGACGGCGTACTGGTTGAAGGCCGCCTTTATGATGACCGTCTCGGAAACAAGGTTGAGCAAATAATCGATGCGCTTTGAATCCACGCGCAAGACGGCGTTTTGCTGGATTGGAGTTCCGGCGGCCTTTGCGGGCGCGGCTTTGGCCGGAGCGGCCTTGGGAGCCTCCTCTTTTGCGGGAGCGGAAGGCGCGGCCGCGGCAGGAGCCTCTTGGACTTGCGGAGCCGGAGCGGGCTCGGCCTGAACTGGCTGGGGAGCCGGAGCCGGCTTGGGCGCGGCGGCTTGCGCTTGCGGAGCGGCGGGAGCGTCGCCCGAAGGCCCGGTGACAGGCTGGCAGTCGGTGCTCAAGGTGACGTCGCTAAGGAAGGCCACGTCCTCAATGGCCGACGGCTCCTGGTCGGAAGCCAAATAGTACACGACCTGCGGATAGAATTCGTCCTCGTAAAGCGCGTCAAAATCAGGCACGGTTTTGAGAACGGTTCCGCAAGACTTTAAGGCGGCGAAAACTTGTATGCCGCCGACGGAATTCATCGGGTTGCTTTCGTCAAAGCGCACGTCGACGCTGTAAAGCTTTTGCGCGCCCTGCAAGCCGTTCTTGAGCTCGTTGTAGTCGTCCGCGCTGAGCGGAGGCAAGGAAGCTGCCGGAGCGGCGGCGGCCGGAGCTGGCTGCGGCGGCGGCGCGGCTTGGACAGGGGCTGCGGGGGCCGGAGCGGCTCCTGGGCCTGTTCCCGGCGGCGGGACGGCCTTTTTCTTTTTCTTTTCGCCCTTTTCGGGAATCAAGGCGGAGAGGCGGCTTTCTATCGGGCCGACGTCATCCTGGTAAACGCCGCCGTTGGCGCGCGATTCCAGCATGGCTTTGATTACGTCTATTGAATTTAAAAGCAAGTCGACGACATCTTCGCTGACCTCAAGGCGGTCGCTTCTAAGCTCGTCAAGGACGTCCTCCACTTTATGGGTGAATTCGGCCAGCTCGGTAAATTCGACAGTGGCCGAACCGCCCTTCAAGGTATGGGCCGCGCGGAATATTTCGTCTATGGCTTCGTGATTTGTCGGGTCGCTTTCAATTACGAGAACGTTGCTTTCAAGCGTTTCAACCTGAGACTGGGCCTCGGTGAAGAAATCTTTTAACAATTCTTCGTTATTTATGTCAAGATAATCACTCATATCTTACTATTTTATACGATTTTGGCTATAAGTCAAGGATAAAAACATAATTTTTTTAAAATTTTCCGTAGGGGAACATTCCTGGCCGCAAGGCAAAAACGGCGCAAAACATTCAACTTTTGGGCGATTTATGCCGAAAATCTAAGGGAAGAACTTTAAATTCTTTGAAAAACGGCAGGCGAATTATGAAGAAATTAAATAGAATATTCTTGTTTTGCGCGCTTTTGGCGGCTTTTTGGCCGGCCTTCGCGGCCCCTTCGTTCAGCGGAGCGATAGGAGGAAGCGCCGGAATCGACCTTGACATTCCCCTTTCCGACGGAAGCCCGGACTTCAACGTTCCGCTGGCAGGCTTGGCCGCGATTCAAGCCAACTTGACCGAATGGTGCGTGGCGCGCGGAGAAATCGCGATTGACGCGTCAGACTTTGAATTTAACGACATTTTTGGAAGCGCCCAATCTTCCATAAAATTGAACGAGCTTTCCGTGGTTCTCATACGGCGCGCGGTCACGGCGTCAAGCTTTTTTTCAGCGTTTTTGGGAAGCTACGAGCAGGTTGGAAGCGACGCGTTTTTGATGCGCCATTTTGGAATTGAGCCGATAAGCTCACGCCTTACAAAGAGCCCGACAAATTTGACCGGAGTTCCTATTTTGAGAACGCGGGGCGCGGGCCTTTCTTACATAGTGAATTTTGACAAGGCGCCGGTGGCCACGGGCGGATACTTTTACGTTGGAAAAAACAGCGCCGACGACTGGACGCTCAACCTTGACGCGCGCGTTTCCTACGCGGCCAACTTGTTCACTGTTGACTTTTTGGCGGGAATCAGCTCTCCCCTTCAGGATTCCTACAACAACAAGGACGTGGTCCTTATGATAGACACGATTTGCCTGCACGGCGGACTGAACATGCTGGCCGGAAGCAAATTCACCCACAGCCTTTTGCTGCAAGTGGGCTTGAAGGACCTTGTGGTAAAGGGTAACGGAGCGGGAACCACAAACGGCGACGAATTGAACATCTTGATTGAGCCTAGAATCAACTTCAACAAATTCCGCATGAACACAAGCTTGTTCGCCTACGACCCGCAAAGCGCCAAGGAAACGACTTACCTTCCAAATGAAATGGGAGCGGCTTTTTCTTTCTATAAGGACGACATTGAAATTAAGAACGGCTACATGACGCTAGGCGTCCACTTGATAGGCGCGATAGGCGGAAAGAGCGCGCTTGACCTGATCAACGGCGGAGACTTAAGCGGCGCCACCTACAACGCCTACATCACGCCCTTTATGGAAATGCCCATAGGCCAGACCGCGAGCTTTGAGACTATGACTCAAATTGGAGTCCGCGACCTGGCCGGAAGCCAGTCGATTGGCTTTAAGGTCACCGCAAGCGCGAAGAAAACCTTTTAATCCTGCGTCAAGGCGCGCTGCGCTTAAAGCCTTGACACAGGATTAGATTTCCCAAGAAGCGAGGCGCTTGCAGGCTTCCTCGATATCGGCGCGGTGGCCGAAGGCGGAAATGCGGATGAAGGATTCGCCCGCGGGACCGAAGCCCGAGCCCGGAGTGGTGACGACCTGACATTCGTTCAAAAGCCTGTCAAAAATATCCCAGCTCTTTTTTCCCGGGAACTGAACCCACAAGTAGGGCGAGTTTCCTGTCCAGAAAACTTTCACGCCGGCGGCCTTGAAGTTGTCGCCTTCCACCGCTTTCTTTATGACGCGCGCGTTGTCCAAGTAGTAGTCGATGACGGACTTCATTTCCTTAAGGCCTTCCTCGCTCATGGCGGCAAGGGCTCCAGCCTGCGCGATGTTTGACGCTCCGTTAAAGAGCGTTGTCATTACGCGGTTCCAGTCGCGGTTGACCGAAGAGCCGTCTTCGTAAACAAGCTCGTTTGGAACGACGCTCCAGCCGCATCGCACGCCGGTAAAGCCCGCGGGCTTTGAGTAGGAGTTGATTTCTATCGCGCACTTTTTGGCACCCTTTATTTCGTAAATAGTTTTTGGGAGCGAGGGGTCGCGGATGAACTCGCGGTAGGCCGCGTCAAAAATGATTATGCAGCCGTTTTTGAGCGCGAAGTCCACGAGTTTTTGCAATTCCTCTTTTGTGGAGACGGCGCCGGTAGGATTGTTGGGCGAGCAAAAGTAAATGAGGCTGTTGGGCTTTACGGCGGACAAGTCCGGGAAAAAGTTGTTCTCAGGATTGCACGGAAGGTATGTGACTCCAGCGTAGCCCGAGCCGTTATTGGCGCCGGCCGCTCCGATGATCACCGAGCCGTCGACGTAAACCGGATAGCTGGGGTCTTGGACGGCGATGGGCGTGTCCGCTCCAAAAAGGGTTTGGACGCGCGCGATGTCGCACTTGGCGCCGTCGGAGATGAAGACCTCGCTGGGGTCGGCCATTCCAGGATAAAAGACTTGGGCGATCTTGGCGCGGAGGTCGGCGTTGCCCTGCTCGTCTCCGTAGCCGGAATAGCCGGCGGCTGTTCCCAGTCCCAGCGAGTATTCGCTCATCGCTTTTGCGATGTGGGGAGTCAAGGGCTCGGTCGTGTTTCCGATTCCAAGGCTGATTATTTTAGCGGCCGGATTTTTGGCCTGATATTCCTTTCTGCGGCGGGCGACCTCGGGGAAGAGGTAGCCGGCGGTCAAGTTGGCGAAGCCTGCGTTTCTTTTAATCATAATGGGGCAAGTGTAATGAAAACGGCGATGGTATGCAAGACCATAAAGCGCGCGGCAGGGGCAAAATGATTGCCCGGCTTTTTTTTCCAGCCATCGACATTTTCATTACCAATAAATTAGGCTATTGACACAAAAAATAGCAATTGCTAATATTATAGTTAGTTATTGCTAATTACAATAACCTAAAACAAAGCGAATTAATTAATTAATTAAAGAAGGCAAAAAATGCAAGTTTCTAAAATCAACAAATTTTTTGAAAAAATCGGACTTTGGCAGCTGCGCTACAGGTGGCGGATTTTGGCCGTCGTCTGCGCGGTCTCGGCGCTTTGCCTTGCAGGGCTTCCAAAGCTCAAGATGTCCAGCAACGAGGAAGAATGGTTTGAGGACTGGGAGCAAGTCAAGGTTGAGTCCGACCAGTTCAAGGAAATATTCGGCAGCGACGACGCGGTCATGGTCTTGGTCCGCGCGGACGACGTCTTTGAGCCGAAAGTTTTAGAGGCGATCGAGCGGCTGGGGCGCAGGCTCGAGGAGGAAGTTCCCTACGCCGACGAAGTCACTTCGCTTATGACGACGGAAATTCCGATTGGAAGCGAAGACAGCATAGAGATAAAAAATCCATTCGCCGACGGAATACCGGCCGACCCCGCGGAGCTTAAGGCAAAGAAAGACTTCATACTTAGCCGCGAGTCGCTTGTGAACAACATCGTATCCGACGACGCCAAGGAAACTTGGGTTATTCTTTCGCTCCTTAATTACGAGGGCGGAACGGAATTTGGCGCCGAGAACATCGCCCGATACGCGCAAAAGGTGATTCTTGACGAGGCGCAAAAATCGGGCGGCGCCTACGAGCTTAAGCCGATAGGCATGTCCTACAGCGAAATGGAAGAGAACGACGTTATGGCGACGGAATGCAAGGTTCGCGTGCTGAGCGGCTTTGCGATAATGATTTTGTGCCTTTTGCTTTTTGTCCGCTCCCTGCGAGGAATCGTCGTTCCTGTTTTGGCGACCACGGCGGGCATTGGCTCGGTCTTGGGCTTGAGCGCCCATTTGGGCGTCACCGCCGATTCCAACATGGTGACGCTTCCGATTCTTTTGGGAATGGCGCTTTCCGTAGGCTATTCCGTTCACTATGTAAATTCTTTTAGAATGCATTTTAGGCGGACGGGCTTGCGAAAAGATTCTGTCGTGAAGGCGGTGGAAGAAACCGGCTGGCCGATTTTGTTCACGGTCATCACCACGACGCAAAGCCGCAAGGGCAAAAAACCGGCGCGACAAAGGCGGACGAAGCCTTTGAGCGCTTTGGAAGCCGAGTGGTGGCGCGGAAAATTCTTGTTTCGGTCCTTTCGTTCGTGGTTGTTGCGGCGATGATTCCAGGCATTCTAAAAATCAAAGTGAACATGGACTACATCGAAATGATGGGCCGCAAAGTCCCCTACATCGCGCGCATTTTGGACACCCTCTCCGGAAAGCTTGGAAGCCTTTACAGCTACGACGTAATGATCCGCCACGAAGACCCAGAAGCCTTTAAAAGCGCGGAGGCCATGGCCGCCCTCGACCAACTTTGCGACGAAGCGGGAAAGCTCAAGCTGACAAAAATTTCAGGAACAAAGCCGCGCGTCACAAGCGCCTGCGCGATGATGAAGGAAATCAACCGAATGTTCAACGAGGACGACATAAATTACTACAAGATTCCCGACGACGACGGACTTGCCGCGCAGGTTTTGGTATTCTACTCGAACAACTTTAGGGATTGGTTCGACATAGAGGGCGACGACTTTGGAACGACGCGCGTCCACGTGGAGCTTTCGGGCTACGACGCAAACTTGATTGTGGGCGACATAAACGCCGCCAAGGAAGCGGCGCGGCGCTTGTTCCCCGGCGCGAAAATCAGCATTGTGGGCGAGGTGGTTGAATACGCGGAGATGAACAAAAAGCTTGTCACCGCCGAGCTAAAGTCCTTCTCGCTTTCGTTTGTGATAATAGCGATCCTTTTGTTCCTGGCCTTCTCCAGCGTAAAGACCGGCCTCATCGGAATGGTTCCTAACTTGGCGCCGGTCGTCGTTGTCGGCGGCGTGATGGGCTACGCGAATTTTTCGCTGGACATGATAACGATGACAATCATGCCGATGATTTTGGGAATCGCGGTCGACGACACGATTCACTTTATCAACCACATTAAGTACCAGCTTGAAGTGACCGGCGACTACAAAAAGGCGATTGTCGTTTCATTCCGTGAAATCGGAAAGACGATGGGAATGACGACCTTCATCCTGTGCGCAATGTTCTTCATGTACACCTTTAGTCCGATGGGCTGCTTGTTCAGAATCGGAATGCTGGCGATGATAGGCCTCGCTTCCGCCTTGGTCGCGGACTACACGCTCACGCCCGCGTTGATTTACATTACAAAGCCTTTTGGAGAAAAAAAATGAAAAAAAAGTCATTGCTAAATTGGATATTTTCTTTTGCGGGGGAGAAAAAAGCGGCGTATTGCTTTAGCGTCTTCTTCGCGCTTTTGCGGGTGGCGTGCGGAATCGCGCCTTACATTTTGATCGCGGACATAGTGAAAAAACTTCTTTCGGGCGTTCGCGATTGGAACGTGTACTTTTACGACTGCGCGATCATCGCGGCCTTTTGGCTTGGAAACGCTCTCTTCCACATGTTTTCGACAACACTTAGCCACATCGCCACGTTCAACGTTCTCGCCAACATAAGAAAAAGGCTTTGCGACAAGCTTTCGCGCGTTCCTCTTGGAAGAGTCTTGGACATGCCGTCGGGAAGCCTAAAAAGCATTTTGATAGAAAGAATCGACAGCATGGAAACGACGCTGGCGCACATTTTGCCGGAATGGACATCGAACCTTGTCCTTCCCCTTTTGATGTTCGTTTGGCTCTTCCACATCGATTGGAGAATGGGACTGGCCTCTTTGGCCACGCTTCCAATCGGAATAATTTCCGCGTCGTTTATGATGGTCAACATGACCGAGCGCTTTAACAACGCGATTCAAAAAACAAAAATTTTGAACGACACCGCGGTCGAATACATAAACGGAATCGAAGTCATCAAGGCCTTCGGCAAGGCCAAGTCTTCATACGAGCGCTTTGTAGTCGCCGCAAAGGAAGGCTCCGACTGCTTTGTGGAATGGATGCGCGACTGCATTTGGCCCTTCACGATCGCTTTTGTAATCGCTCCTTCAACGCTGCTTTCGGTCCTTCCAATAGGCGGCTTTTTCTTTTTGAGGGGAACGTTGTCCGCCGTTGACTTTATCTCTATCATCATTTTGTCGATGAGCGTAATCCAGCCGCTTTTGACCGTCTACTCCTACCACGACGACATTGCAAAAGCAACAGTAATTTTTGGCGAAGTCGGCGGAATTATGGACATGAAAGAGCTTGAAAGGCCAAGCCGCGACGCGCAAAAGCCCGCCGACAATTCGATTGAATTGCGCGACGTCCGCTTTAGCTACCACAAGGACAAGCAAGGCCAAGAAGGCCGCGACGGCGAAATCATTCACGGCGTAAGCCTAAAGATTCCGCAAGGAACTTGCGCGGCTTTTGTGGGCCCAAGCGGAAGCGGAAAGTCAACCTTGGCGCGCCTCATCGCCTCGCTTTGGGACGTGGATTCCGGCAGCGTGGAAATCGGCGGCGTGAACATAAAGAACCTTTCGCTGGAAGAATACAACCGCCGCGTGGCCTACGTAAGCCAGGACAACTTTTTGTTCGACATGAGCGTTCGCGACAACATTCGCCTGGGCCGCCTTGACGCGACCGACAAAGAAGTTGAGGCGATGGCGAAAAAATCCGGCTGCCACGACTTTATCATGTCGCTTGAAAACGGCTACGACACGATTGTAGGCGGAAGCGGCGCCCATCTTTCTGGCGGCGAGCGGCAGAGAATCGCCATCGCCCGCGCGATGATGAAGGACGCGCCTATCGTAATCTTGGACGAAGCGACGGCCTACACCGACCCGGAGAACGAAGCGGTGATTCAAGAAAGCGTCGCGCGGCTTGTCAAAGGAAAGACCTTGATTGTAATCGCGCACCGCCTTAGCACAATCCGCGACGCTGACATGATTTACGTGATAAAGGACGGAGCGATTGACTCATGCGGAACGCACGAGCAGCTTTTAAAGAAGCGCGGGCTTTACAAATCGATGTGGGAAGCTCACATCAGCGCCAAAGACGAATAATAGCGGCGAAACAATCGGCGGCAAGCCAAAAATCGATAGGCGCCGCATAAGCGGCAACATTCGCACTTGCAAAGCTCGCGCGAACAGCCGTAACGGAGGTAATGCACATGTTTGAAATACTTAAAAGATTTTTTAATTTTTGCGACAAGGAAAACCGCGACAAATTTTACGCGGCGATTGTCTTGGGCGTGGTCAACTCTTTCTTTATGGCGCTTAGAATCGCCGCCATCGCGGTAATGGTCCAAGGCGTTATTCGCGCGGTTATGGGAACGGAAGCCTTTTCCGTCAAAACGATTTGGCTTTCTTTGGGCATTATGGTTTTTAGCCTGACTGCGGCGATCATCACAAAGAAAAACGTTTCGATGTGGCAGACAGAAGGCGGCTACAGGACTTGCGCCCAAAAGCGAATCCAAATCGCCGAGCATTTGCGCTACGTTCCGATGGGATACTTTAACAAAAACTCTTTGGGACAAATCACAAGCGTTACGACAAACACGATGGAGCTTATGGGAGACGTCGCCACAAGGGCCGTGATGCTTGTAATGCAAGGCCTTTTGGACTCCGCGCTGATTATCGTGATGATATTTTTCTTTGACTGGCGGATCGCTCTTGTCGCGCTCGCCGGCTTTTGCGCCTTTCAGTTTGTGAACGTGTTCATGCGCCTTGCAGTCCGAGGCGTGTCGATGGAAAAAACTTTGGCCGACGAAGCGCAAATCGAAAAGGTTTTGGAACACATTCAGGGAATCGCCGAAGTAAAGGCCTACAACCTTACGGGAAAGCGAAGCAAGGAATTGAACGCCGTTATCGACCGCGCCAAAAAAGTTTGCATGAAAATGGAATTGCGCTGCATTCCAATCGCGGCAATTCAGTCAATCGTGTCAAAGTTTTCCGGCGTTGCGATTGCGATGTCTTCAATTTACTTTTACTTGAACGGAACGATGCCGCTTGAAAAGTGCGCGGTCATGTTGATTTGTTCCTTTATGCTATTCACCGCGCTTGAGGCCGGCGGAAACTATTCCGCCCTGCTCCGTGTGATCGACATCGGCGTGCAAAAAGCGCAGGCGATTTTGGACATTCCGACGATGGACATTGACGGAAAGCAGAAAGCCGTCGCAAAAAAAGGCCCGCTCGACATAAGCGCGACGGATATCAGCTTTGCCTACGAAAAAAGAAAAATCATCGACGGCGTTTCGCTCCAAATCCCGGAGCGATCCAAAATCGCGATTGTCGGCCCTTCCGGCGGCGGAAAGACAACGCTTTGCCACTTGCTTTCGCGCTTTTGGGACGTTGACAAGGGAAGCGTCGCGCTGGGCGGCGTTGACGTTCGCGACTGGAGCATGGACGACCTTATGGCGAACTTTAGCTTTGTATTCCAGAACGTTTATCTATTCCACGACACAATCGCCAACAACATTCGTTTTGGCCAGCCCGACGCGCCGATGAAGAAAGTGATCGCCGCCGCCAAAAAGGCTTGCTGCCACGACTTTATTTCCGCCCTGCCGAACGGCTACGACACAGTGATTGGCGAAGCGGGAGCCAGCCTTAGCGGAGGCGAAAAGCAAAGGATTTCCATCGCGCGCGCGATCATGAAAGACGCTCCTATAATCATTCTTGACGAAGCCACAGCAAACGTTGACCCCGAAAACGAGCGCGACCTTATGGCCGCCGTCTCGGAGCTGACAAAAGAAAAGACTGTCATAATGATAGCGCACAGACTAAAGACCGTGCGCGACGCGGACCAAATCGTCGTAATCGACAACGGAAAGATCGCCGAGCAAGGAAAGCACAAAACGCTCGCCAAGTCCGGCGGCATCTACGCGCGCTTCATCGATTCAAGAAAGCAAGCGGTGTCTTGGAAAATTTAACGCAGGAAAGTAGGAGAAACAGTTATGGAACTAAAACTTGGAGACGTGCAGACAACGGCGTTGATTCCGGTTGCGATCAAGGCTAGCGAAAGCTTGCGGCCAAACGCCCGCGTCCGCGACGACGTCGCCGTCCAAATGATTGAGACGCTTGGAATCGACACCGCTCCCTACGACAAATTTTTGAGCCACGAGGGAGTAATCGCGCGCACCGTGATGCTTGACCGCATGGTAAAATACTTTGTGGCGCAAAACCCGGAAGCTGTAATCGTAAACATGGGCGCGGGCTTTGACAACCGCTTTAGCCGCGTTGACAACGGAAAAATATTTTGGTTCGACTTGGACTTGCCGGACTCAATTGCTCTCCGAAAAAAAGTTTTTGAAGAGCGCGAGCGCGTTCAAATGATAGAAGGAAGCGTTTTGGAAGACGGCTGGACGCAAGCGGTGAAAGAAGAAATAAAAAAGCGCGGCGGCCCCCAAAAGGCTCCAGTCCTATTTTTGGCGGAAGGACTTTTCATGTACTTTACGCTTGACGAAATCGCCACGCTCCTTAAAGTCCTAAAGGGAAATTTTCCAAGCGGAACTTTAATCGCAGAGCAAAACAACCCGATGATGGTCAAAAACCAAAAGTACCACGACACCGTAAAAGCGACCAACGCGGTCTTTAAAAGCGGAACCTGGAGCGGACAAGAAATCGCCGCGCTCTGTCCCGGCATGACGCTTGTGGAAGAGCGTAGCTTTAACGAAGAGATGAAAAAACATTCCTTTGGCGGTTGGCTCTTCGCCGCGCTGCTCCCAAAAATGAACGACCGCTGGGCGAGGTTTGTATGGCAATAACGGATAATTTTGGAAACCCGCAAGGCTTTCTTGGCCGCCTTATGCTTGTGGCGATGGAACGGGAGCACCTTCCGATGGCAAAGTGGGCCTTTAGCCTTTTTGACGTTCCGCAAGAAGGGCAAATCGCGGACATCGGCTGCGGAGGCGGCTACAACGTCAAGCGCCTTTTGCAAAAAAGCCAGACGGCAAAAGTTTGGGGCTTGGACATTTCGGAAGAAAGCGTAAAAAAGGCGCGTAAGGTCAACAAGGCCGCGCCTTTAAGCCGCTGCGAAATCTTGCAAGGAAGCGCGGACGCCCTTCCCTTTTCGGACGGCCAGCTGGCTTTTGCGACAGCCTTTGAAACCGTCTTTTTTTGGAAGGACATCGAGCGCGGATTCAAGGAAGTCCGCAGGGTTCTAAAAGACGGCGCGGCCTTTGCGGTCGTGAACAATTACGGCGACCCAAAGATTGACTGGGAAAAGAAAGTTCCCTGCATGAAGCGGCGGGCTGCGGAAGAAATAAAAGAGCTTTTATTAGCCACAGGATTTTCTTCCGCGACAATAGCCAAGAACGGAAATCTTTTTTGCGTAATGGCGAAAAAATAAAAAACGGCCGTCTGGCGCCAAGGAGGAATAATGAAAAAAACAGTGTGGGACTTTTTCGCGCCGATTTACGAAGCGTCGATGAAAAGCCAAAAGAACATTTACGATTACTTGTACCAGAACATTTCGCGCGCCGCGGAAGGAAAGACAGTCTTGGAATTGGCGACAGGCCCCGGCATGATCGCAAAGCATATAGCGGCCGCCGCAAAAAACGTAGTGGCCACGGACTTCGCTCCCAATATGATTGAGACGGCAAAAAAAGGCGACGTTCCGCAAAACGTGACCTTTGAGGTCGCCGACGCTACAAGCCTCCCATACGCCGACAAAAGCTTTGACCTTGTTGTAATCGCAAACGCGCTGCACATAATTCCAGAGCCGCAAAAAGCCTTGGCGCAAATCAAGCGCGTCTTAAAAGACGGCGGCCTTTTAATCGCCCCAAATTTTATTTTTAGAAAAAGCGGCGCAAAAAATTTATGGCAAAAAATATTGGCCCTTGTAGGAATCAAGTTCGAGCATGAATGGACCGCCGAAGAATACCTAGACTTTTTGCGCCAAAACGGCCTGCGCGTTGCCAAAAGCCAAGTCGTCAAAGGCCGGATCGATTTGCTTTACGTCGAATGCGCTTTTTAGCGCGGCAAGGCGTTCTTCAATTCCATTTCCAAATACTCTTGGTCGTCGGTGAACTTTTGGACAAGACCGTCGCGCTCATCGTAAAAGTGGCTGAGCGGAATGCCGTAAGGATAGCCGTCGTCGCCAACCAAAGAAAGCACGCACCTTCTTTTGTAAATCGGAAGATGAAAATATTTTTAAATGAGCAATTTTATCCAATTCTTTCATTCATCTTTTTGCTAGATTTTCCGCAAGAGGTAACAATATGAACAAAGAACTTTTTGAAAAATTTGACGGCGGAAGCCTGCGTTTGCCAAAAGGCCAAATTGACTTTGGCAAAATCGGCTGGAACAAGCATCCGACTTTTGAAGGCGTTGAGCTAAAGCACATCGTAACATCAAAAGACACTGGCGGCGACATTAGCTATCACTTGGTCAGAATCGCTCCCAACAAAAGCATCAAGAACCACATCCACGAAACGCAGCTTGAAACTCACGAGGTTATTGCCGGAAGCGGAACATGCGTCAATGACGGAAAGCGCCTTGACTACGAGCCGGGCGTGATTTCGATTATGCCCGCGAAGGTTCCGCACGAAGTCAACGCGGGCCCAGAAGGACTTTACCTTTTCGCCAAGTTTTTTCCGGCCTTGTGTTAGGAATCCTTGTCCGGCCTTGCCGCGCTCTGGTATTCTTTTGGGGTAAGGCCGACAATTTTTTGAAAGCATCTGTCCAGGTGGCTTTGGTCGCAAAAGCCCGCGTCATAAGCCGCCTCGCAGACGCTCTTTTCTTCTTCAAGCAGCTTTTGCGCCTTTCTTACCTTTCGCTGAATTTGGAATTGATGGGGAGTAAGCCCGTACATTTTTTTGAATTTTCTGATTAAATGAAAGGGGCTAAGATTCGCGTCCCGCGACATTTCTTCAATAAGATAAAGATTTTCCGGCTGGTCGAGAATTGAATCTTTGAGCCCGCCAAGCTCTCCTTCCCCGCCCTTTGTCCGCGCGCAAGTCACTAGCATTGAATAGCCATTTTCGTCAACCGGCTTTATCTCATGCAAAACATTAGGCGGAATTCTAAACTCGTCTCCCTTGCGATAGATTTTTGGAGCGCCATCCATCACAATGCAGACGCTTCCGTCTTCAACAATTCCAAGAGTCAGATGCTCTGAGTGCGTGTGAGGCGTATAAGAATTAGTCCAGTTTTTATAATGCACGCATTCTATGTCGTCATTCTTTTTGCGGTATGAAATTTCGTTGGCCATAGGCTTTGGAGCTCAGTTTATGCCTCGCCCTTTCTGCTGATTAAAAACACGCCGTCTTTATCGGGGGTTCTTACAAGCGGCTCGCAGAGCGTTTCCTGCATTACAACTTCGCCCAAATACAGGATCCGGCAACCGTCCAACAAATGGCCAGCCCATGTCTTGCTTCCGTTTCCTATGACGCCATGAATGTGCGGCTCGCCGTTTATGATTGTTCCGTCAAGCGACGCCAATTCCAAAGGCTCGCTCAGATTATGCACGTCATAGCCCATTGGAAATCCTACAGTATTGGACATTTGAATGTTTGCAATGTCAAATGTCGCTATGCCGGACAACACGACCGCGTCATGGACTTTTTCATTCCGGCATAATTCCGCTATTTTTTCGCGGAGCAAATCGCCTCGTTCCATCCGCAGAATGAACGTCCTTCCCGTATTTTTCGCAACAAAATGCTTCATGGCAAATCCCCCTTGCATTAATTTTAACCAAATAGTAATGCAAGGCGGAAAGAACGTATATCAAATTATTGCTCTTTATTTTCCACCGCCGATGAATAACTTCCCGCTGTGATTCCCATATATTTTTTAAAAATATCGTTCATGTGACTTTGGCTGGTAAAGTCAAGCTCATAGGCGATGTCGCTTTGAGAATTTTTAAGCGCCATGTCTTTTATTTTTCTCACTTTGCACTGTTGATGATATTGTTTTGGCGTGATTCCCATTTCCTTCTTAAACGTTCTAATCAAATGATATTTTGAAACGCAAACGTTTTCCGCAAGTTCGTCCAATGAAAACTTGCTTTGACAATGTTCATTTAAATACCGCGCCGCTTTTTCAGTATATATTGACCTAACAGAATCAGACGCCTTATACAGTTCGAACATGTCTATTATACGCATTTCAAAAGCGCGCTCATCGATATCATGCGTTCGGAAGCTGCTCGCCAATTCAAGAAGCCTGTCGCCCAAAGAGGGATAAAAGCAACGTTCCGTTTTATATTCCTTCATGACTTCTGCCAATTCATTTTTTAGGCATATTGTAATATAGGAGAAGCCGCTTGTCGGATTAATAGCAATTCCGGTATTCGACGGCACGATATAAGCGTCCCCTTTTTGCAATTCCAATGTCTTGCCGCCAATATCAAATTCTCCGCATCCTGCGAGAACCGCTCCCGCCATAAAACTATTGTGGGTATGATAGGGAAAATTATGCATGCCAGCGCCTGTAACAATTTCAATATTGCCATCGAAATAAAAGGAAACATCATTCATATCTGTTAACAATTCAATTCTTTCACCATATATCCGCAAGTAAAAGGAAAGAAATCAAATTTCTCAGTTCCAATATGAACGAAACCCGCATTCTCATACCATTTACGGAGAACAGTATTTTCTTCCACGATTCCAATGTTGATTTTATTGCGCTCATGGGCTTTAGCCTGTCTATAAGCGTCTTGAAGCAATTCGTGTCCAATTTTCTTATGCCGACACTCAGGAAGAACGCAAAGGTTGCTCAATTCGCATTCACCTTTGTCTTGCATCAAAAGCGAATAATATCCGATTATTTTTCCGTCGGAATCGAAATATCCAAACATAAATCTTGGCTCGTTGTCCATCTGATATAAAAGCCTTTCTTCTGTCGTCGCAAAGGCGGTGAACCTTGGGGCATTTTCAATGGTAAATCCAAATTGTTCGGCAATTGTCATAAAACTTTCCCTTATGACTTTCACGCATTCTGGGACATTGTCTTTGTTTATTTCTTTTATCATTTTTTTTCTCTTTGTTATGACAAAAATATATCTTATACAGAATCAGATTTCTTAATTCCTTTTTATATTTTCTTGCAGAATTCAATAATTTCGTTCTTTATGCCATTAACGGCTTCTTTAAATTCTATTGAACAGAAACCAATTCTATCAACGCTCTCAATTTCCATATGACCGTAAAAATGTTCAATTGTTGATATAAGCCGTTCACATTCTTTCATGTTTGGCCCTGTCCGCAAAACTATGGAATAACCTTTCTTGCCTTTTGAAAGACTTGCATGCGGTTCATGAGTATTGCACCATGGTGTACACCTGTCTATGAAAGCTTTAAATTGGCCGGGAACATCTGCCCAATATGACGGCGATACACATATTATTATATCTGCCTTTTCAAATTCTTTTATTAATGAATCAAAATCATCATGTTGAATACATTCTGCTGTTGAATGACAGGTTCTGCAGCCTTTACAAAAATTAAATTTATAGTCATCAATACAAACTGTGGTTGTATCGTATTTTTGTTTAATACACTCTTCAGCGATTTTTACAATTTCAGCAGTTGCGCCATTTTTTACAGGACTACAATTAATTATCAATGCATTCATTTTTCCTTCCTAACAAAGCGCCCCAGTGCGGCCTGTCGCCATAACTACGCGCTTAAGCGGTGGCGGGCTTGCCCCGGCATCCGCTTGAAGCGCTTGTTATGCGGTTGTTTTCCGACGCGTTGTTTTTTTCACAATCGCGTTTCGGTTTCCCAATCCTATTCTTCAAAGCCTATCACATTTAGGAAACATTTTCTAGGTTTTGCGGGCGGCTTTTTTGTCTTGCGACTTTTATAAGCGGCGTAAAGCCGCGTTCTACCGCTGCCTTGCCCAGCCCGTAACTTCAATTAAATTTTGAAAATCTGGCTTAAACAGATTTTCAAAATTTTCCCTTTTTTCTATTTCTGAAGAAGATGTTTTCATTTTCTCGGAAATTTAAATACAACCGCTTCCTCGTCACAGCCCTAACGTTAAATTCATTTTCTTCCTTGCGGCACCGAATTACCACCGCTTCTCGAACCATCCGAATGTTATATTTTTACATAATTTCAGTAAGCTGGACTTGCTTTCTTAAACATCATTTTTACTCAACATTTTTATCCATTTCCTCTGCCGATGAGCATAGAAACAATTTGCCCATAGCCATATAACTATTGTTTTCCAACCTGCTTCTATATTAACTTTATCTGTATATCGACATTTATTTTCTGGTAATTCTTCAAGAATGATTTCATGATTCCAGATTGGAACATGTTCATTTTCTTCATGAGTAAATATTCCGTCGTTAAAGCCAAATCTGATGACATGAATTTTATGAGTTCCAAATGGAATAAAGCTAAACAGACGGAATTTAAAACTTGATGTGCTTCCAACTACCCAAGACATATCATTAGTTCCATCCACTGGCGTAAAAGTTGCATAAGGATAAGCAATGTATTGAAGGGTCTTTAGTTCCAAGAGTCTTTTAAATATTTCTTTTTTAGTTGCTGGAAATATGCTTGTTTTTTTAACTGTTTTCAAAATTCCACCTATGAAATTTAGTAATTATACAATAAGCGCCCCAGTGCGCCTGTCGCCATAACAACTGGTTGTACCTGCCTACAATCGAAGAGCCGTTAAGAAAAATGCGAAAGCATTTTTTAGGCTCATCGAAATAATGGCTCGGAACAATTGATTGTTCCGCAGCGGGCTTGCCCCGCTGTCGGCTACGAACCTTTGTTAGGTTTTCTACACTTTCAAAAGGACCTTTTGCTGCTTCTTTGAATCAGCAAGTTTCGGATATGTAATTATTTCTAGTCCCATTCCAAGACTATCAAGGTAATCTATTAAAGTAGATATTTTCATATCCTTTCTTTTTTCAATTTTTGAAACAGATGACTGAGTAAAGTTTTCCATTTCTGATTGTTTTATATTCATTTCTTCACGGAGTTGTGCAAGGCGGATAGACATAATATCCTGCTCGGCTTTTATGTGAGCTCTTCTTACAGCTTCTGGAGACATATTACTTTCCATCATTTTGATTACGTCTTTCATTTTCCAACTCCTTTTCATGTTTCTCTATGATTACTTCAGATTCAGCAATTAAATCTTTGTAAAATTTCTTCTGATCTTTTCCTTTCTCATCTCCGCCGGTGAGCAGAAATGCCTTTCTTTCGGTATCAAAATAATAGGCAACTCTCAGTACATGTTGTTGTGCTTGATTTCTTAAATCCTTCAAGTTCGTGTATTTTTTTGAACCATGGAGAATATCTGCATATGGACGAGGAAGATTAGGGCCATACTGACGGAGTAAAATAACTCTTTGTAATACGGCTTCTTTACTTTCTTCGTCCAAACTTAGAAACCAGGCATCATATTCATCGGATGAATCAACATTCCACATAAAATAATTATATGAACTAAAGTGAATATTTGTCAACATAAAAAAAAGGCGGGCGTGACCCGCCGTAAAGTCATACAAAAATAAAATTGGATTATTTTATACAATATCTTGTGCCGTCGAATTCAATTACCAATTCATTTAAGTATTTTTCAAAGTTATCCTTGTTTTCAAAAGTGACTTTATTATTTTTCAATACATTTTCTATTATTAAATGATAAATTTTATCTGCATAGTCTTTTGAATTTGCGATTACATTTTTATCATTCTGATTTTCTCTGATATAACCAATACAAGCTGTCAATGCGGCCAATTCTGTGCTGTAATCCAAACCTTTCTTTTCTGGATCAACATAGATTGTAAATGAATTCTTATTATTTATATCATAAGCAATTACAAATCCCTGATTTTCTTCTAGAGAAACTACATCAACTTTATCATTCCAAATTTCTTTTGCAAATTTTATGGCTAGAGCATCATTGCTATATCCCATCATGTTGCATACATTCATTTTTTCTCGATTAAAACCAGTTTTTGGCACTGAAGCACAACTAATAAGAAAGAGTGTTGTGACAATAATCAAAGAGAAAATACCTATTTTTTTCATAAAATCCTCCTACGATTTTATTTTTGTCATTCACCGAATGACTTTTCAAAATTTGTTGGTTAATTTACCCTATCAACGATAAGTGGCGCAGTGTGCCATCAACCTAACAATATTTTAAACCGCAGGCAGCTTGACTGCCTGTCGGCTACGAACCTTTGTTATGTGATTTTTATATTCAAAGTTTTTTGTAAAATAAGAGTTTCGTCAATAATAGGACAAATATTTCCACCTATACTAACTATTTTACTTCCTTCTTTTGGAAATTTCATTCCCTTTATAATATCTTTGTTCCAATTGCTTGGATTTTCTATTTTTAGAACACGTTCAGGCAAGAAATTAACATTTAATTGAATTAAATATAAATAATTCCAACCTTTATGTATTGGAGACAATATTTTTGTTTTAGAAAATGCAGAAACGGTTTTTACTTGATATTTATATTTTGATGATTCTATATCCCAACCTTTTTCACTATGCATTCCAAAGTTTAAATCTTTTTGTTTTTGTCGATATAAATACTCAAAAATTAAGGCTTCACCGATTATACCTGTTTTTTGATCACCTCTTTCAGGAACAAAAAAATTTTTCCTATCATTTTGGAATTTCTCAAATTTTAAATATGCTTTGGAGTAAAGTTTTATTATCTCTAAAAAATCTTCAAAATTATGCATTTTTCTTAACTTAAATTTTAGTATATTCTTTAGTAGTTGCTCCAACTATAGTAACAGAAAAAACATCCCAACTTGTTACAGTTAATTTTTTGGTTTCGATATCAAAGGTAAAGATATAAACTGCAAGCATGTCATTTCCTGGATATTGCAACCATATATTTGTCAGTGTAACTTTTTTGTCATTATATATATAACAAGGTTTAATATAATATGTAAGTCCGCCCATACCTGTCATAAAATCAGAACTTGTTTGTCCCATTGTCAATGGGAGTTCAGAGCCATTTATACTGAACGATAAATTTGTAATTTCCAAAATTGAACCATCAGAAGATTTATACTTACCTAATATTTCATTACCATCTTTTGCAAAAACTGTAAAAGTAAAAATAAAAACACTTAACGCTATAAAAAATAATTTCTTCATTTTTTTATTCTCCTCTGCGCCCCAGTGCGGGCGTCCACATAACAAACATTCTCCGTATCCACAATAATCCTCTTATGCTGCAATAAATGCCGCATAAGATTCACAGCAGGATATCCTATTCCCCATATTACCACGAATTAGAAATTTTGCATAGCGCATTATGCCGTTCCGTCTAACGCGCGCTAGCATCGCCGCCTAATATTCCGTCCAAGGGGCTGACCACGTCTTTCGCGCCGCGGTTTAAGGCGTGCGTATAAATCATTGTCGTGCGAACGTCGCTGTGGCCCAAAAGTTCCTGGACTGTGCGGATGTCATAGCAGTTTTGCAATAGACTTTCGTCCATGTGGTGGCGGCCCTGCCGCCTTTTCCTTGGCGAATCGTGATTTCGCCGCGAGCCGCTTGCTTCCATCCATGCGGTTTAAAACGGAAAGAACCTCTTCCTTGCTCAAAACAGACGGAACGCGTCTTTTGTTCTTCGCGCGAATCACGCCCGCAAGATTTTCGACATCTTCGTTCAGCACAAACCTAAAATAAAACACGAGCGGATTACCCCAGCGCCACGTCCAAGACCATCATCAGCGCAAAGCCGGCGGCAAAGGTTATCGCGCAAATGTCGGTCTTTTCGTCGCGGGTGGCTTGGGGAATCAGTTCCTCGATGACAACGTAAACCATCGCGCCCGCCGCGAAGGAAAGCATGTAGGGCAAGAATGGAAGCAAAAGCGCCGTAAGTAAAATCGTAAGCGCGGCGGCGATTGGCTCGACCGCGCCGGAAAGGGTTCCAAACAAAAAGGCTTTTCCTTTGTCCTTCCCCTCGCCGACTAGCGGCATTGAGACAATCGCGCCTTCAGGAAAATTTTGGATTGCGATTCCAAGCGCAAGGGCAAAGGAGTCAGCCGCGCTTATCGCCGCTCCTCCGCTCAAAAAGCTGGCCAACGCCACGCCCACGGCCATGCCTTCGGGAATGTTGTGAAGCGTGACGGCAAAGAAAAGCATTGTCGTGCGGCTGATGGACGCGGCGGGGCCTTCCGGCTTTTGCGCCATCGCGTGCAAGTGCGGAGTGATTTTGTCAAGCAAAAACAAAAAGGCGATTCCCGCCGCAAAGCCCGCCAAGGCGGGCGCGAAGGCAAGGCGGCCCAAAGGCGACGACATTTCCATCGCGGGAATCAAAAGCGACCAAACGCTCGCCGCCACCATGACGCCCGCGGCAAAGCCCAAAAGGCCCCGCTCAAGGCTGTCGTTCATCTTGCCTTTTAAAAAGAAAACAGTCGCGGCCCCAAGCGTCGTTCCCAAAAACGGCAAAGCCAATCCAAACAATAGCGCGCTCATAAGTTCATTTTATATTTTTTTTCAAGGCTCGGCAATCTCAGCCGCGGCCTTTTTGGCTAGCCAGCGATTGCCGCCGCGGCGACCCTAATCTTTTCGATTCCTTCCAATACGGCGGCTTTTTTTTGCGCAGAGTAAAAGCGAACTTTTGGCTCAAGCTCTTTTAACAGAGGAAGAAGCGGCTTTAATTTTTCCGGGTCCAGCGCGGCGGGGGCAAAGGTCGCCAAAAGGCCGCTTGTGCTTTCGTTCCATTTGATTTGGGCGGAAGGGCAAATGGCCGCCGCGACTTGGACGACCGCGCTCCGTATGTCGTTGTCGCGCAAAACGC
>CADBBB010000023.1 GCA_902792795.1 uncultured Spirochaetaceae bacterium
GGCTTGTTGCCTGCGGCCAAGCCGCTTCGCTGACGGGTCCCTCCAAGTCTTTTTTCCTGCGGCTCATTCCTTTGGAATGAGGCCTCTTAAGGTTTTGCACTCGCGCTTATGCGCTCGGCACGGCTCCCGCCCCTCTTTGCCCGCTTTTTCTCTTGCCAAAGCGGTTCCACCGCCCGCGCAAACGCGGGCTAGCCTTCTTCGCGGCCTTCGTTAGGAACCAGGGTTTCTCCGGCCTCCGCCATTTTCTTTGCGCGGCGCAAAAACAAGCTTACGCGGTGGGGATGCATGTTGAGAATCTTGGCCAACTCCGTGTTTCGTATGGAGACGTTCATCCGGCAGCCCTGCAAGAGAAGGTTCTTCGACTTCCAAGAAGAAAGCTGGTAGTCAAGCTTTCTCTTTGTGACGCGCCAGTCCTCGGAATTGGGGTCAAGCGACAAAAGGCGCTCCCGATACTTGCAGACAAAGTACCAAGCCTTGTCCCGCCGCTCCGCCATATCCCGCCGTTTTTCGTTCCTTTCCACAAGGCTGTTCTTGACCTTGTCCAAGAGTTCCTCCATCGCCTTGTTGGAGCAGCCAAAGTAGCCGCTGAGCTGTTCCACCTTGTCGTCGTCGATGTACCAGGCGGACTTTAGCGCCAAAATCAAGGCGGCCCTCTGGCAGCGAAGCGCGTTCCTTGACAGCAAGGAGCGCTTTTGCGGGCCGAAAATTCTTTTGAACACAAGGGGCTTGTCCGACTTGTTCTTTGGAATTTTCCGTTCCTCAAAAAGGGGCGGCTCGGCCACCTTAAGGCGCCTTTCATACAGCTCGTCCGTGTAGATGTTCTTGACGCTGCGCTTGACCGCCCTTCTTCCGGTGGCGTTGTCAAGATGGCGCTTTTCCCAAGTGAGCCTGAGCCCCGGAAGCGAGTAATAGACATAGGCGCCGAGCGGCCCTTGGCTTTTGTCGTACCTCTCCACCATGCGGCGGAACTTTGGCAAAATTTCAAGCAAAAAGTCGCTCCGCCCGTCCTCGGTCATGTCCAACAAGTTGAAGCGGCCGGGGTTTGTGTAGACGGCCTCCATGACCTTCATCGCCGCGTCCTCAACGGACATGCTTCCTTCCGCAATTTTCTGCGGAACATCGTCCAGTTCCTCGCAATCTTGCATCAAGCGCTCCTTATAACAAAATGTTAAATTTTTACCTAACCTTCAGCAAGAACCGTGCCAAGCGTCTCGTTTTTTCGCAAAAAAGTGAAAATTTTTACAATTTTTTAACGTGAAAAGCGGAAAAAGGGCGAGGGCGGCGGACGGCGGGAGCGTTTTAATTTTTCCGGACGCTTGAAATTTGGGCCGCTTTGCGCTAACATTCCGCCCATGAAAATATATCTTGCCACAGGAAATTTGAACAAAAAGCGCGAAATCAGCCAGGTTTTGCCGGACTTTGAAGTTGTCATTCCCAAAGACATGGGGCTCGACTTTGACCCAGAGGAAACGGGAACGGATTTTTATCAAAATTCGATGATAAAGGCCCTGGACTTGTGGCATAAGGCGCGTGAGCTGGAAAAGGAGCCTCCCCTCGTTATGGCGGACGACTCCGGCATATGCGTTGACGCCTTGGACGGCGGACCGGGCGTTTGGTCGGCGCGCTACGCCGGCCCGGACTTTATGAAAGGCCGCCCCGACGGCTCAAAAATCAGCCAAGACGAGCAAAATAAGTTTTTAATAGAACAAACAACGGCGGCCTTGGCGGGCGGCCTTCCCCAAAACGGCTTTTTGTACCAAAACGGCCCCCGCAGCTGCCACTACGCCTGCTCGATGGTCTTGCTGGTCAACCCCAGCCGCTTTTTCATCGCCCAAGAAACAATGGAAGGAAGCGTAATCGACCGCATAGAGGACGCGCGCGGCTCCGGCGGCTCTGGCTACGACCCGATAATTTACTTGCCGCAATACAAAAAGACGGTGGCGGAACTGTCCGCCGACCAAAAAAACGCGATTTCCCACCGCGGAAAGGCCACAAGGGCGATTTTAAAAATCATACAGAGCTTGTAACGGCTCCACCGCCGAGGCCCAAATTTTTTTTACGATTTTTCAAAAAAATCGCGAATTTTACAAAAAAAACTCTATCTTATATATAGGGAATTCTCCAAAAGAGAATTCCCTAATTTATTTTAAAGGAGTTCTCTATGGCAGAACAAAAGCTAATGGGCCGCCCGTCGCCGACGGCCATCCTCAACCCGCGCTTGGACGTAAACTTCAAGGCGCTCTTCACGCAAGGAACCAAGGAGTCCGACGCGGCCCTCCAGTCCTTCATCTCGGCGGCGATCGGAAGAAAAATCAAGAGCCTCAAGCTTGACCCCAACGAGCCGCCGGCGGACACGCCCAGCCAGATGCAAATGTCCTTTGACGTGGCCGTGACCTTTGACGACGGCGAGAAGGCCGACATAGAAATTCAGGGCCGCGACCGCGAGTACGACTTCAAGGCCAGGGCGGAGATCCAGGCCGCCCGCCTCTTGAACAACAACGCAAAGAAAGGCGGAAACTACGACGCTAAAAAGGTCTTCCAAATTTCAGTGCTAAATTTCCACGTCTCAAGAGATGACAAAAGCCAAGTTTCGCGCTACACTATGAAAAGCCAAAGCGGGGCGGAGCTTGCCGGGCGGCTCAACGTGGTCTTCATCGACCTCCTGGAAATCAAGAAGCTTTTCGGAACGCCTGTCGAACAGCTCACTCCGCTCCAAAAATGGGGCCTGTTCCTTTCGTACGCCGACGACGGGAGCAAGACAGAATATATAAGCCAAATCGCGAAAAGCGAGGAAGGGATTATGGAAGCCGACAGAATAGCGCAAAGAATGAGCGAGGAGGACGCCAACTGGTTCCGCCAAAATTCGATTGACATCGCCCGCCGCGACTACAACTCCACGATGGAGCATTACCAACAGATGGGCCTTGAGAAAGGCCTAAAGCAAGGGATGCAACAAGGGATCCAGCAAGGGATCCAACAGGGATTGCAGCAAAAAACCGAGGAAGCCGCGCGCAACCTTGCGGCCAACGGCGTTTCGGAAGAAATAATCGCAAAGTCTCTTAACCTGCAAATTGAGGACGTCCGAAAACTCATAAATGAAGCCGCTCCCGCCCAAGCATAAACAAACAAAAAACGGCGGCCTCCACTTTTGGGAAGACCACCGTGTAGCGTCTGAAAGACGCGGCGAAACCGCTCGTACTTACGATTGCGGGCTTGCAACCGAAAACACGAGCGGAGACCGCCGCGCTTGCGCGAAATCAATCCGCGTGACTAGTTAGAGTCTTTTGCAAGACGGACAGCCGAGCAGGCAGCACCGCGGCCCATATCGCCGCAAGAGGAAGTTGAAGCGGTAAAAACTGCTATATACGCCTCCGTCGCGCTTTTGCTAGTAGCTGACCAATAGTATCCATAAAGCGTACTGTAGAACACATTTGAGCCACGGCGCGTTCCTGTTAAAGGAAGGAAGACCGCGCCGGCGCTTTCCATAACCGCCCATTGTTCAGCGGTGTAAGAATTGGTTGTAAATCCACTTTCCTTTCCAGCGGTAAAGCTAGCGCCTGCCGGGAGCGTCCAAGCGTCAGGAAGAAGAATCCAGCCGGCCACACTGTTTACTGTCGCGGCGCCTTTTTTGCTGTCAGCGCCCGCGCGAGTGGTTAAAACATAATTCCATTCGTCGTTGGTAAGCGTTCGCCAGCCGTAGTCGGCGACGTTTCCACCGTTACTGATGGCATTAGTTCCCCAGTCGTTTTTGAGCGCCTCGCCGTTAGTGTCTCCGTAATCATGGTTGTTTTCGCTGTTGGAAATTCCAAAGGCCGCCATGCCTGTGAAAGCGGAATTTGCGCCAACCCAGCCAAAGAGGTCAACCGAACCGTTAGCTTCAACAGTTCCGTTGCCGTTGATTGTAGTGTTGGCGGCCGCCATGCCTACAGCGTCATACTGATGGTCGGCAAAAGACCAAGTCCATGACGAGCCGTTGTCGTTTGTTGTTGCCCGCAGGTTTCCCTTTGAGAAGAAAACCTTCTTTGTATCGCTCACGCTGAACAAGCCATTGATTCCGCCAGTGGGAAGATTGGTGTATGTGTAGTTTGCGGCCACGGTCACGTCGCGGGCCGGCATTGTGAACGTTGTCTCCGCAGCTGTCGCGTCGGTGAACGTCACGCCCTCGGTCGAAGTCGTCCACTTGCCAAAGACCTTTCCGGACTCCGGGGCGTTGGCTTTGACTGTGATTGTAGCGCCGGCGGCCGCCTTTGTCGGAGTGGCCGTTCCGTTTGTGAGGAGTGTATGGCGTGTCGCTTGAATTGTTGCATCCAGCGGCAAAAAGCGCCAAAATGGCGATGATAAAGAGGCTAGCTAATACCCCCCCCCCTACAAAAGTTTAGTAATTTCTTCATGCTGTTCCCTCCTTGCATGATTGGATTCCGCGCGCTTCAATTTATAAAGCCGCGCAAACAATGAGTTATTTTAACACGGCTTTTTGTAGAAAGCAAGAAAATTCCGTTCCTCCCGCTCCAAAAAGACAAGATCTTTCTATTATTTATTTGACCTCTAATTTTCCGCAAATTCGCTAAAAAAACGAAAAATTTCAAAAAAATTTAAAAAAACGCTAAAGTTTTTTCAAAACCCGGCCGAAAATAAATGTGAAGAGTTATGAAGGGGAAAGTTCCGGCTGGAACTGACTTCAGACGAATCAGTATAAAACTGCGTGGATGTAGCCTTGTTATGCTGAAGCGCAATTTTATACTTTTGGAGCAAAAAGGATTTTGCTCATCGACATATTTCCAAGGAGGAAATCTATGGTTATCAACCACAACATGTCAGCTATGTACGCCAATCGTCAGCTCGGCGTAACGGGTCTTGGTCTCTCCAAAGACATGGAAAAACTCTCTTCAGGCGAAAGAATCAACCGCGCCGGCGACGACGCTTCAGGACTTGCCGTCTCTGAAAAAATGCGCGCCCAAATCCGCGGCTTGAACCAGGCCTCTGAGAACGCCCAGAACGGCATCAGCTTCATCCAGACAACAGAAGGCTACTTGCAGGAAACGACTGACATCATGCAGCGCATCCGCGAGCTCGCCGTCCAGTCTTCAAACGGAATCTATTCCGACGAAGACCGCATGCAGATTCAGGTTGAAGTGAGCGCCCTCGTCTCTGAAGTTGACCGCATCGCTTCAAGCGCCCAGTTCAACGGCATGAACATGCTCACAGGACGCTTTGCCCAGGCCACCGGCGAAAACGTCGTCACAGGCTCTATGTGGTTCCACATCGGCGCCAACATGGACCAGAGAATGCAGGTTTTCATCGGAACCATGACAGCCGAAGCCCTTGGAATCCGCGAAATCGGAACCGGCGACAAGATTACCTTGGCCGCTCCTGACGACGCCAACCACGCCATCGGCGTAATCGACGAAGCGCTCAAGAGAATCAACAAGCAGCGCGCCGACCTCGGAGCCTACCAGAACCGCATGGAATACGCGGTCCGCGGCCTCGACATCGGAGCCGAGAACTTGCAGGCCTCTGAGAGCCGCATCCGCGACACGGACATGGCCGCCCAAATGGTTGAGTTCACAAAGAACTCAGTCTTGCAGCAGGCCGGCACCGCGATGCTCGCCCAGGCGAACACGCAGAGCCAGAACGTCCTCTCTTTGCTTAGGTAGGAAGTCGGGCTGATTTTATAAAGAGGAGGGGACGGACGAGGAAAACGCATGATTTCCTTGCCCTCCCCTTTTCTTGTAAATGTCCTTGACAAATCGGCAAAATCGGTCTAAAATTGTAGTAACTATAGGCGCGTTTTCAACCGCGCTTTGATCTTTGACATATACAAGCCAGCCATGCGCTGCGAGCGGCGGCAGGAACAAACGCTTTGCGAAAGCAGAACGCTTGTTCTTGCCGCAATGGGGTTGAAACGTGCCGGGGGCGCATAAACCGGCATCGCCTGCGCGAGCAGGACGCGTTGCAAGACGTGACGCAGTTTTATAACACATGGAGGGCTTAACATGATTATTAACCACAACATGAGCGCTTTGTATGCTGACCGCACACTTGGCATGTCAAATGACGCCATCATGGGCAACATTGAAAAACTCAGCTCTGGCGAAAAGATCAACCGCGCCGGCGACGACGCCTCTGGATTGGCCGTATCTGAAAAGATGCGCAGCCAAGTTCGCGGCTTGAACCAGGCTAACAGAAACATCCAGAATGGTGTTTCTTTTATCCAGGCCACAGAAGGATACTTGCAGGAAACTACAGACATCCTTCAGCGCATTCGCGAACTTTCAGTGCAGTCTGCCAACGGAATCTATTCCGACGAAGACCGCATGCAGATTCAGGTCGAGGTTTCTCAGCTTGTTTCTGAAGTTGACCGCATCGCCAGCCAAGCTCAGTTCAACGGCATGAACATTCTCACCGGTGGCTTCGCCGCCAACTCTGAGAGAGTAATGCAGTTCCAGATTGGCGCCAACATGGACCAGAACGCGAGAGTATACATTGGCACTATGACCGCTCAGGCTCTTGGACTCAAGGGCTCTCAGGGCACAGACGAGCAGGTTAGCATCGCTACGCCTGACAGCGCCAACATGGCGATTGGTACAGTGGACGCCGCGCTTACAACTGTTTCAAAACAGCGCGCGGATTTGGGCGCTTACCAGAATCGCTTTGAGATGGCCTCAAACGGCGTTCAAGTTGCTGCCGAAAACCTTCAGGCCGCCGAGTCTCGCATCCGCGACACCGACATGGCTGCCGAAATGGTTGAGTATACGAAGAACCAGATTCTCACACAAGCTGGCACCGCTATGCTCGCTCAGGCCAACTCACAGTCTCAGAATGTTCTTGGATTGTTGAGATAGTCAAACCGTGTTGTCAAGAGATTTCTGGATGTCATCTTTTGACGGCGCAAGGAAAAGGGAAGGCGCGCCCCTTCCCTCTTCCTAACTTTTTTCAGGAGGAACGCCTATGAATACGATCAGTAGCATAGGGCAGTCTTTGGCAATGGATGGCCAAATGCGCTACAATTCCGTTCCTGCTAATGTAGGTACAGGAAGTGTAGAACAAACGCTAAATATCGCGGACGGCGCCAGCGTCGTTCAAAGTATCGAAGCGAACATGGCCCAGACCAAAGCTGATGTCCAGCAGCTACAGCAGCTGTCGGATCAAGTGATGGGACGCAGGCTTCAATTCTCTGTCAACAAAGAGTTGAACAGCGTTATAATCAGGGTGGTTGACCCCAGCACCAACAAAGTGCTTAAGGAAATACCGTCCGAGGACATGCAGAGGATAAAAATCAACATGCGAAAGACCATGGGTCTTTTGTTTGACCAAGTGATTTAACATCTCTCATGTGATCATCGACGGGATTGTATGGCAGGAATCGGCATACCGGGCGTCAGCGACAAGTATAAAACCAATGATCTCGTAGAAGGTCTGATGAAAGTAGAACGCATCCCGCTTACAAGGGAGCAGGATACGCTCGAAACTTACAAGACGCAGCAAAGCGCTTGGCGCGACGTCAACCAAAAGATGTCTTCCTTGCGCGACAGCGTCAAAAGCCTATACTCGTATGACAACCCATTCAACAACAAATTAGCCTCTTCTAGCGATGAGTTCGCAATCACAGCCAGCGCCGGGCGGGACGCGGCTTATGATTCTTTTAAGGTTGACGTGATAACGCCCGCCACTTGCGACCGCCTTTTGAGCGACGAAATAGAAAAAGGCGAAGAGGTTCCCGAAGGAACCTACACTTTTAAAACTGGCGACAAGACAATTTCATATAAATGGCGCGGCGGAAAAATCGAGGACTTCATAGCTTCCTTGAACAAGCGCGGCGCAAACACAATCAAGGCTTCTTTAATCGGAGTGAACAAGGGCAAAAAGGCGCTCTTGATAGAGTCCTTAAAGACCGGCTCCGAGAACCGCCTTGTGTTTGAAGGCGCGGCCCTGGACTACGCGCTAAAAAAACAGATAATCAAAAAAACTTCCTCAACGACAAAGACATTTGGAACAAAGCCCAACGAGGCCGCCCTTCCCCCAGCCGACAAGGCTTCGGAAAGCGAGCGCCAAGGCATGCCAAAACTTTCCAACGCCGGAATCAAGGCCGGCGACAAGGGCCTTTACATACCTCCGCGCGGCGGGGCGCAAATCAAAATTCCGTCCTCGATGGCCTCAAGCCAAAACACCCGCGTGGAGTTTTCGTTCAAGGCCAAGCAAGTTGAGGACATAACGCAAGCCATAAACCAAGGCCACGACGAGCCGGACATTCCCGCCGCCGGAAGCGTTACATACGGCGGAGTGACGGTGCGCCAGAGCCAGAGCGAAACGGGAATCGTCGCGCCGGAAGCCCCGCCGGAGCCGCTTGAGGAAATAAGGTCAAATTCCGTCCTATACGTCTTGACCTCGGACGGCCAGGAAAGCGAGCTGGAAATTCCCGCCGAAGCGTGGAGCTTTGACCCGCAAAGCGGCGACGGCGCGCAAGTGACGATAGGAGTTGACGCGAATAAATTTCCGGGACTTTCCGCGCTGGTGATAAGAAACCGGAACACAGGCGTGGCGCTTGAGCTGGGAGAGATGTCCGCCTTTGACGCCAAAAAAGGCTTGGGCTTTGAGGCCGTCCATCCGGTGAGCGAGGCCGGAGACGCGGTGATAAAATACGAAGGAATCACCATAACCCGCTCCCAAAACGACATCGACGACGTGGTTCCCGGCGTTACCCTGCATTTGGCGGACAAAACGGAACGGCCGGCCACAATTTCAATAAGGCCCGACACCGAAAGCGCCAAGGACGCCTTGATTCAATTTGTGGGAAAATACAACCAGACCGTGGCGGAGATAAACGTCCTGAGCCAGAACAAGCCCGAGATTGTGCAGGAGCTGGACTACCTTACAAGCGACGAAAAGGAAGCCTACCAAAAAAAGCTGGGCCTGTTTTTCAACGACTTCAGCTTGTCCAGCGCCAAAGGCTCGATGCAAAGAATAATTTCCGCCCAATACAAATTTTCCGAAAGCGCGGAAGTGACGATGCTAAACCAAATCGGGATTTCCACCAACGCCACAAACTATTCGGGCTACAATCCCGGAAAAATGCGCGGCTACTTGGAAATCGACGAAAAAAAGCTGGACGAGCATTTGAAGAACAACCTTGAGGACATAAAGAAAATTTTTGGCTACGATTCCGACGGCGACCTTATCGTGGATTCCGGCATAGGCTACCTAATCGACAAGCAGCTTACAAGCTACGTGCAGACAGGCGGAATTTTGGCCAACAAGGACAGCGTCCTCAACCGGCAAATAGATTCCACGCAAAAGAAAATTTCGCGCCTGGAAAGCCAGCTTGACGACAAGGAAGCGGAACTGCGCGCAAAATACGGACAAATGGAAGGAACGCTCAACTCCTTGGAGCGCCAGCAGGATGGAATAACAAACTTCACCAAACAAAACCAACGCAACAACAACTAACGGGAGGAAGATAAAATGGAACTTTACATAAACGGACAAAAGCTTGACATAACCCTTGAGGGCGAAAAAACCGCCGGAGAGGTCTTGCGCTCCTTTGAAAAAAGCGCGGAACAGAGCCGCTGCGCCACAGCGGGAATTCAAATAAACGGAAAAAAAATCGCCGCCGAGGACTTTGACGAAGCTGCAAAAATGCCGATAGATAATGTAGAGAGAATCGACTTGGACGTCGTTTCGGAAGACTCGGTTTGCCAGGCCTTCAAGACGGCGGCCGCTGAAATCAAGGACACGGTTGACTTGCTCAAGCAAATTCCGGTCCAGCTGCAAAGCGGCGGCGACTCAAAGGCCCGCGCCTCAATCGCCCGCCTGGCCGACACGGTCGACAACTTTTGCCACATCATCGCGCTTTCAACCTTGTTTCCGCAAAAGTTCGGCGCGATTAAAGTTGACGAAAAAAATTTAAGCGCCTTCTTTGAAGACTTCATGCCGGTCTTCAACGACCTTAACGGGGCGCTGGCAAGCGGCGACACAGTGACGCTGGGCGACTTGGCGGAATACGAAATAAGCCCCAGGCTCGCCGCCTTGGCCGACGCGGTCAAGAACTTATAGGAGCATATATGAACGGAGCGACAGGCTCGCCATTGGCGGCAAGACAGACAGCCCTACCCTATACAGTCATGGGCGCGGCCTTGATTGGATTGGCCGTGGTGTTTTTGCTTTGGCTATTGTGGAGAATCCTGCAAAAGCGCAAGGAGTCGCCGGAATACATCGAGGCGCAAAAGAACAGGCCAACGACGCTGGCCGACATTCAGGCTTTGGCAAAAAAAATATCGCTCACCCGCCAAGAGGCCATGCTCCTATTTACCCTTTGCGCCCGCCAAAAGTCGCGCAACGTCTACTACCTTTGGAACGACACGGAATACATTGACGGAATGTTCCGAGAAGAATTTAACAGGCTGCGCCAAAAGGGCGCCGAAGGCGACATCTTCAACCTTTTTTCGCTACGGACGCGGCTTGAAAAAATTTCAAACATGCAGGCCAGCATTCCGTCCAGCCACAACATTCCCGAAGGCCAGACGCTGATTTTGCCGGCTACCGGCGGCCGCGTCTACGCATTTAAAATCAAGAAAAACGAGCCGGACAGCATCACGCTGGAAATGCCGCCAAACTTGGAGGGAACGGAGTTTTGCCCCAAACCGCTTGACAAAATCGTCATGACCTTCATGTCAAAGCGCGACGTCCTTTACGTGCTTTCAACCCGCGTGATAAGGTTCCAGCACGGAAGCGGCGGCGCGGAAGAAATGGTCATCCGCCATTCAAACGCGGTAAGCATGCAAAACCGCCGCCAGTGGAAGCGCGTCAACGTTGGCAACAAATGCTCCTTTAGCGCCGTGGAAGAGACGACGGGAAAGCGCGGCGAAGTTTCTTACGCGCCCAAGGAGAACAAGTACGAAGGAAAACTCGCGGACGTAAGCGCCGGCGGCTGCATGATTCAGACCAAGCTTCCGATAAAGCGCGACCAAAAACTTTGGATAAAGATTTCGCTTCCGGAAAAGCCGGAATTTGAGGCCATAGGCTTGATTGTAAGCGCGCAAAAAAACAACGAGACGGAAGTGTACTCGCTGCACATTTCGTTCATCGAGATTCCGCAGGAAAGCCGCAACGACGTTCTTGCCTATGTCTATAAGTACTAGACTTTTTGGACAAAAAGAGATAAAATAATTGGATACTTGCTAAGACTATGACAATATTGGAATTGAACAATGTCGAGCGCGAGCCTGGCGCGATTTACTACATAAGACGCTACAGGGCCGTCGCAAAACTTAAGCTGCCTACGGAAATAGTTGACTCAAACATTGAGTTCAGCATTGAGACGGGGCCGCTTGGCGACAAAATTATTGAAATTGAACTCTTGACTCAGCCCAATTATCCGGCGCTTCCAATAATAAAGGCGCTCAAAGACTTTATAAACGAAAACGACAACGCCGGAACCCTGCCAATATGAAATTCCATACGACGAGCGCCGACCAAACGATCGCGCTGGGAAAGCGCCTCGGCTCATTCCTTAAAAAAGGCGACGTCGTGGCGCTCCAAGGATCGCTTGCCGCCGGAAAAACCACAATCACAAAAGGATTCGCGCAAGCCCTGGGAGTGGCGGACACCATCACAAGCCCCACGTTTTGCTTGATTTCGGAATACCAAGGAAAAATGCCCCTCTACCACTTTGACGTTTACCGCTTGCAGGGCGCCGACGACTTTGCCAATTTGGGCGCGGAAGACATGATTTACGGAGACGGCGTTTGCATGCTTGAATGGAGCGAAAAGATTATGGACGAGCTTCCCAAAAAGACGATAATCGTCCGCCTTGAAGTCGCGCAAGACGACGCCAACGCCCGGGACATTTTTGTGGAAAACTGGCCTTACGAAAATTTTGGGGAGGAAAAATGAAAGCCCTGGCGCTGGACACTTCCATTTCTTGCATTCAAATCGCGGCAAAAAACGACGACAATTTGGCGAGCCTTATTTTGGACATCGGAATGCGCCAAAGCGAAAAGCTTTTGCCCGCCATCGATTATGTGATGAGGCAGACCGACTTGACGCCGGGCGAGTTGGACTACACAGTTCTATGCGAGGGGCCCGGCTCCTTCACAGGCTTGCGGCTTGGCTTTGCCGCGCTAAAGGCGATTGAGCTTTTTGGCGGAACAAGCGCGAACGAAAATAGTTCGCAAGACAAAAAGGCGGGCGGCCGCTCAAAAATTCCCCTTTACGGAATCAACAGTCTGGACTTTTTGGCCCACCCTTTCCTTGACTTTGACGGAATCGTTCTCCCCGTCATCGACGCGCATAAAGAAAAATTTTACGCAAAGGCTTTCTTTAACGGAAAAGAAATTCTTCCTTGCGACGACTGGGACTTGCGCGCGCTTGAGGAAAAACTTTTGGCCTTCGCGCAAGCCCAAGACCGCGCAAGCGGAGACTGCTTGCAAGACCAAAAAGCGGCGGCTCAAAAAATTCTTGTTTGCGGCCTTGAGGCGCAAACCTTTGCCGCCTCTTGCAAAGAAAACGGCTTGTTCAAAGGATTTAAGATTGCCGCGCCAAAAGGCCGCGCGGCTAACATAGAAAGCCTTTTTATTTTGGCCCAAGAAAAAATCGCGCGCAACGAGCCGCCGCTCGCCGACTACGACGGCCCCCAATACTACCGAGCTAGCGAAGCAGAACAGCAGCGGCAAAAAAACTGAACGCAAGCCTAAAACTAGCGGCCACTTAAAGTTTTTTTCCAGCGGCTTATCAACTGGAGCGCGGCCATCGGCGTGATGTTGTTGATGTCGGCGCTCAAGATTTCATCCAACACAATTTCTTCGTCGCTAAAGAGGCCGGGCGCTGTCGGCTGCGCGGCGGCCGCCCGCTTTTCTTCCGGTTCCGGCGCGGGAATGTTTTGCGCCAGCAAGGGCTTTTCTCCGGCGAGCGCCTGCAAGTGGCGGAGGATTTCTCCGGCGCGGTCGATGACGCTTTGCGGAAGTCCGGCCAGCCGCGCCACATGGATTCCGTAAGAATTTTCGCTCGCGCCGTCCTTTATTTTTCGCAAGAAGACGACATTGCCTTCCGTCTCGCGCACGTCCATGCACATCGACCTTATGGCCGGATGCTCAAGGCGCGTAAGCTCGTGGTAGTGGGTGGCAAAAAGAGAGCGGCACTTTAGGTTGTTGAGCAAATGCTCGCTCACAGCCCAGGCGATGGAGAGTCCGTCCTCGGTGGAAGTGCCCCGCCCCACTTCGTCCATAATCACAAGGCTGCGTTCCGTGGCGCCGCGCAATATGCGGGAAGTCTCGGTCATCTCCACCAAAAATGTCGACTCGCCGCGAGCGAGATTGTCGCTGGCTCCTACGCGGCAAAAGATTTTGTCAACCGCGCCGATTTTAGCGCGGCTGGCGGGAACAAAGCTTCCGGTCTGCGCGAGCAGCGCGATAAGGGCGTTTTGGCGCAAGTATGTGGATTTTCCAGCCATGTTGGGGCCTGTGATTAGCAAAAAGGCCGGCTCGGATTTTGCCGAAATTTCTATGTCGTTTGGAACAAATTCACCGGAAGGCAAATGGCCTTCAACGACCGGATGGCGGCCGCCTTGCGCAAAAAAGTCCAGGCTGTCGTCCACAACAGGCATCACCCAGCGGTGAAGCCGCGCGGCGTAGGCGAACGAGGCCGCGACGTCCGTGTAAGCCACCGCGCGCGCAACTTCCTGCAAGTAAGGAACGTAAGGCTCCAATTGCGCGCGGACGTCAAGGAACAAGTCGCGC
The DNA here is from genome assembly GCA_902792795.1 of uncultured Spirochaetaceae bacterium. Classification (GTDB taxonomy): domain Bacteria; phylum Spirochaetota; class Spirochaetia; order Treponematales; family Treponemataceae; genus Treponema_D. The sequence goes on from CADBBB010000023.1 coordinate 13,731, forward strand.
TCGGTTTCGACAATGTTCACCGCCGCGGAATTAAGCTCGCGCTCAAGCTCCTGCAATTTTTGCGTGGTAAAGCGGTCGACGTTTGTCATCGAGCGGCGCATCATAAAGTGGCCTGGAACTTTGTCAACCTGGCCGCGCGTCACTTCAAAAAAGTAGCCGCTCGCGCTGTTGTTCTTAATCCTTAGGTTTTGAATTCCCGTCCGCTCGATTTCTTCGGCAAGATAGCCGTCCAAGATTTTTCCAAAATTGTCGCGAACCTCGCGGTAATGGTCAAGCTGTTCGGAATAGCCCGCGCGGATCAAGCGGCCTTCGGTGAAAACCGTTGAAGGGTCGTCGCAAATCGCGCGGCCAACCAAGTCGATGACAAAGCGGGCGCCGTTTTCGTCAAAGGCGCCAAAGTCGCGCTCGGAAAGCGCGGCTTGAACGTTGAGCCACGACGAAAGGCTGGCCGCGAGCGCGGTCAAATCCTTTGCGTGAGCCTTTTTCATCGCCACGCGGCCGGCCAAGCGCTCTATGTCAAAAATGCCCGCCAAAACCGCGCGAACGTCCTTCATTAAATTTTCGTCCTCGTAAAAAAGCTGGACATGGTTTTGCCGCGCGGCGATTTTCTTTGGGTCCACAAGCGGAAAGCTGAGCCACTGGCGGACGGCTCGGTTTCCCATCGCGGTGAGCGTGTAGTTGACGCATTCCAGCAGCGTGTACTTTGAAGTTCCGTCGCTCAAGTTTCTAAGAATTTCCAAATTGCGGGCGGAAGACTCGTCAATAAGAACATAGTCGGAGTCGCGGTAAGTCTTTATTCCCGAAACGTGATTCAATTCCACGCAGGCGGTCTTTTCCAAATAGTCGAACAAAAAGCCGGCCGGCGCCACTTCCGGGCTGGTCTCGTCCAAGCCAAAGGCCGCCAAATTTTTTGTCTTGAACTGGCGCGTGAGGCGCTCGTATGAAGTTTGCGAAGAAAAATGCCAGTCGGGATAATAAGAGACCAAGAGCGCCGGAAACGAGCCTAGCGCCTCGCGGACGTCCGGGTTTTCCTTTAGCGACTGCGGAAGCAAAAGCTCCTTGGGGCTCGCGCGGCCAAGCTCCTTAGAAAAAAAGTCGGCCATCTTTGAGGCCGGCCAAGAGGTTGCCAAAAATTCCGACGTGCTCACGTCTATGAAGGCAAAGCCCGCCTTGCCCTTGGTGACAGAAAGCGCGGCCAAAAAGTTGTTGCTTCCCCGGTCCAAGTAGTCGTCGTCCACGACCGTTCCGGGCGTGATCACTTCAACTACCTTGCGCTCGGTGAGGCCGCCTCCAGGACTAATCTCCCCGATTTGCTCGGCAATGGCGAGTTTTTTTCCAAGCCTCAAAAGGCGGGCGATGTAAACCTTGGCGGCGTGGTAAGGGATTCCGCACATGGGGTTGTCGCCCCTATGCGTCAACGTTAAATTTAAAAGGCGGGAAACTTCCTTGGCGTCGTCGTCGAACATTTCATAAAAGTCGCCGAGCCGAAACATAAGGACCTCGCCCTTGTGTTCGCTTTTTAGCTTGTTGTACTGCTCCATTAAAGGAGTGAGAGCGGCCATTACTGCTGTTCCAAAGATTCGATGACTTTGTCGGTGATGTCAACGGCGGGGCTGTACCACAAAATCGAATTGCTTTGCTGCAAGTTTATGACCATTGAAAGGCCTTCGTTTTCCGCCACCTTTTTGATGGTGCGATTAAGGTTCTTGTAAAATTCGTTGTTGTTGGAAAGGTTGTTCTTTATGTTGTTGAGCTCTGTGTTCTTTTGCTGCGTGTAGCTCTTTAGGCTTGACGACTTTATCTTGATGGAATCCTGATACTTCTTTACATCGGAGTCCATTCCCAAATCCTGCGCTTCCTGAAGCTTTGTCTGCAAGTCGCGGATTTCGTCGGCGCGGCGGCTTATTTCCTCTTGGAAGGCGGCGCGCTTTTCTTCGTAGGACTTTACGGCGGAAGAATTCCTAAAGAACTGCTCGTAAACCTTTGTGGTGTCCACCACGCCAAAATTGGTTATATGCTGCTGCGCGAACAAAGTTCCCGCGGCAAAAATGGCCAAAACAAAAATCAAAGTTTTTTTGCAAATCGCGTTCATATCTACTAGCTCCTCACATATATTAGCGCAAATGTCATTTGTTGACAAGATTGAACGAAAGGACAAACTTCCACGTGTCGCCCCACTTTACCGTTCCGTCCTGAACTCTAAAGCAGTTTGCGAGCATGAGCCTCAAGGGGAACTGGGGCATCAAGATGCGGATGTCCGGTCCAAAGCTAAAGTAAAAGTCATTCACCGAACTGGAAGAAAGCATGGCGCCCAAGTCTTCCTTTACGATGGCCGCGTCAAAGAAGGCGTCCACCGCGAACATTCTGGGAACGACAGGAATGCGAAGCTCCAAGCTCTGGTTGAACAAGGCCTTGCCTTTTACGTTGCTGTAAATTTCCGTCCATCCGCGGCCGGTGAACATTCCGTCGACATAAAGCTTGTGTATGTCGCTGACCGAAGAATCCGGAGCGGGCGCCTGGAACGAAAGCGACGTCAACGCGGCGAACACAAGCTTGAGCCCCCATTTTTCGGTAAAAGGAATGTCGAGCAAAGTCGCGTAGCCTTCAAGCTTTGTGTCGCTTCTAAAGTAAAAGTCCGTCTCCACGGGAAGCAAGCCGTACCAAGAAATTTTCTGGCTCGCGAACCAGCCCTTTGACGGATCGTAGTTTATGTCGCGGCCGTCCATCGACCATTTTGTCCAAATGGAATTTGAAAAGCCCCAGTTGTTGGCGTAGCGGCTGATTCCGATGTCAACCGGAATGAAAATCTTGTCGTCGTAAATGTAGTTGGTCAGCGAATTGGTCAAGCCGCCGGACAAAGTGAGAATCGCCCAGTTGGGGGTCCAGCGGTGGGCCAAGGAGTGGTCGGCGCTCAACTGCCAGCGCTCGTATTCCATATAATAGCTGTTCTTGTTGACGGAACCGGCTTCCGTCCAATAAAGGCGCAAGGCCGTGGCCTTGGCGTGCGAGAACGAAATGTTTTCCGACCATTCAATGGGAAGGTCCCAAAGCCAGCGCTGTGAATAGCCCAGGCTGACCGACTGTTCCGAGGTGGAAATCGTAGTTCCAACGGAAATTGTTTTTCCCAAGCCCAAGAGGTTTGAGTTGGACCACTTGGCGAAAAGGGAGAACGGCAAGTCGGTGGATTTTTTGACGCCCGAAAAGGTAATTCCAAATTCCACCGAATTGGTCTGCTGCTCTTCAACGTTGATTATCAAGTCGACCAAGTTGGAGTCGCTTCCAGGCTCAACGCTCGGAATTACGCTGGAGAAATACTGCAAGTTGTACAAGTTGCGCAAGCCGTTGGATATTTTCGCCTTTGAAAAAACGTCGCCGCTTTCTATGGGAACTTCGCGCGTGATTACAAAGTCCTTTGTCTTTTCGTTTCCGCGGACAATGACTTTTTCAACATGGCTTCTGTCGCGCTCCGTTATCGTCAACGTGTACGAAACCTTGCGCTCCGCCGCGTCGCGGTTTTCCGCCGGCTGGAAGGAGTTTTCGGTGTAGCCGTTTTCATAGTACAAGTCGCTTATGGCCATCAACGACGCCTGGAACTGGGTCACGTTGAACACGTCGCCTTTTTTTATCGTGACCAGAGAGTTGAGGCGGTCGGTGGTGAACACCCTGTTGCCCGCGATCGTCATTCCGTCAAAAGTGTAAATGGAGCCTTCATACAAATAGTATGTGATGGTCATTTCGTCGCGGTCTTTTTTGTCGTTGTGGACAATGTCGCGGGTCACGTCGAGAATGTGAAAGTCAAGGTAACCCCTGTCCATGTAATATTTGGACACGGCCTGCCTGTCCACTTCAAGCTGGCTCTCTTTAAAGGCGCCCTTGTTGAATATGTTGACAGTCTTTAGCTTTGTCTGCTTCTTGAGCTTTTTGGAAGAAAAGGCCGAGTTGCCCTCAAAGTTCACGCCGACGACAGAAATTGAATTTCCTTCGCTGATTGTGAAAGTGACTGCGATTCCGGCCGGAGTCTCTTCCGCCGTGTGCGAAATTCTGACGGAAGAAAAGCCCTTGTCAAGATAAACGTTGCGCAAGGCGCGCTCGTCCACCAAGGCGTCCGCGTCGGAATAAACGTCGCCAACCTTTATTGTAAGCGCCTCGCGCAAGGGCGGGTTTCTCACCTTGCGGTTGCCCTTAAATTTTATGGAAGAAATGACGGGACGCTCCTTTACCGTTATGACAAGAATTACGCCTGAGCCGGAATCGTGGATGGCGCCCGGAGAAATTTCCTCAAAGTAATTCAGCGCCTCCAAGCGGTTGAGCAAGTCGTAAAAGCAGTCCTGAAATTTTTGTCCGACATAGCTTGACGTAAGGCCCGAAAGGTCGGAGTTCTTGACGCTCTGCAGGCCCTTGAAAGTTATCTTTGTTATGGGCCTGTCCATGTACCAGTCGTCGTCGCTTTGCGCGAAAGAAAGCGCTGAGAAAAACGCTGTCAAGAGCAGGAAGACAAAAAAGACTTTTGGGCGCAATTTCATAATTTTAACTCCAAATTTTTAAAAACTAAACTTCCAAGACAAAGTAAGGGCGGAATTCTCAACTATTTTAGCATTGAGAATGCTTTCCAAATCGGGAGACACGCTCCACCTTATTTTGGCGAAGGGAGCGGCCAATTCAAATCCCAACTCAGGCCTAAACGAAATTCCGTTGTAGGCGTATTCGTCGTTCAAGCGGTTTTTGTCATAGTCAAGGCGCAGCATAGCGTCCGCGAACAACGAGTCTCCAAAGTATTTACCAATATAAACAGTTGTACCGTCCAAATAGTTACCAGCCAAGTTGCCGGAAGCGGAGGAATTTCGCCCCACGCTTTGCTTGACAGCGTTCTGGACAACCATCGTCCTTACAGAGAATATATCAAATTTGAAGAAATCACGCAATGCGTTTTCCAGCCGTCTTATGACTACTGTCTGAATGGCGTAGTCTCCAGTGGCCAAGGCCAAGGCCGCCGCGTTGTCGGAATTTCCGGTTATGATGCCGCCCAAAATTTCCATGATTTCCCGCTCGGACTTGGCGGGGCTGGCGCTGAAGCGGGGCGAAAGCTGGCTCAAATGCTGCTTTTCAACTTCCATCCGAATCGTGACAAATTCGCTGTCCGCGTCGCGGGCCTTGCACTCGGCCACAATCGAAATTTTGGGGTCAAAGCTTTCGTCGTCGTCGTTAAAGTGAATCTCGCCCTCTTTTATGTAGAAGCTGGAATTCAAGTATACAATCTCGCCGCTTCTAATAGGAACTTCGCCGTCAAGCGCAAGCCGCTTCTCCTCCCCTGAATATGTGACGTCGATTTCCGTTCCGGGAACGACGACGGCGCGCAGGAAAGTCGTGTAAGAAATTTGAACGCGCGGCCCGGTCTTTATGTGGAGCGCGACGTCCACCGGCCACTCCTCCTCGTCGTCTTCGTCGTCCGACTTGCGCAAGCCGGAAATTATTTCGTTCAAGCGCGTCGCGCCAAATTCCGCGTTGGCGTTCTTTGCCGTGAGGTCGCCGGAAACGCCTATCGCGCCGTTCTCGACGGAAACGTTCAGGTCGGCCAAGAAGTCGCCCTTTATGTGCATTTCGGAAAGGTTCATGTTGAAGGGAACGTAATTTTGGCCGACGGTCTGGACGCGCACGTCCAGGCTTTCAAAGGCGAGCCGGTTCATCTGCACGGTGGCGGTGACGTCAAGCGGCTGTCCTTGCAGCTGGCAGCGGGTGGGCTCCGTGTAGAACTGCGAGCCGGACATAATGAGCGAAAGCATCGGAGTCGTGGCGCGCTTTTTGAAAAAGTTGGGGAACGTGAATTCCGCGTTGGGAATGTCCACCTGTCCGTAAAAGCCTGGGTTGGAAAGCGGGCCTGTCAAGGCGAAGCCGCCCACGGCGATTCCCTTGTAAACGCGCGCGATCTCGATTCCCAAAGAGTCAAGGACAACAGCGGGGCTTATCTGAATGTCGGAAACGCTCAAGTCAAGGCGCTCCCGGTTCACAGTTCCGTCGACGCTCATGTTGAATGGAACGTCGTTCTTAAGTTTGAGCGCCACGGTTCCGTTCAAGGAAACGCTTCCGCTAAGGCCGATGTTGTCGCTGGACGACAAGATGAAGTCGTCGTGAACCTTCAAGATTTCAAGATGATATTTTTCGGCCTTCTTTTTGGAGCCGGACTTTTTTGCCGGGACGGCGTTGAGGGCGGCAGGCCGCGTCTCTTCCGCGTCAAAGCGGACTACCAGCGAATCAGGAACGGCGCCTTCGACCGGGCCTTGCGCCTCGATGACGGCGGAAGCCTTGGCGTTGAGACTTTTGCCAAAGAGCTTTGTCTTTATGTTGAACGACAATTCGCCGTCCCAAGTCTTTTGGTCAAAGCGCGCCGACACCGCGTTGATCACGCTGTCGCCCCAGTCGCCGTAGGCCTCCTCCAGCAACAAGACTTTGTCCTCCACAATGGCCTTGGCGCTGAACAAAAGCGGCTTGTTCTGCGCGGTAAGCACGGCGCTCGGAATGTCAATCGAAACAACGGGGTTTGAAACCAAGCCCTGCGCCGTGACGGTCGCGTTGACCGAATCGCTTTCCTTGGAGCCAAGGAAGAAGCGGCCGGAGCGCAAGGACTCGATTTTGAGCTGCAAGGTGAAGAAAAGATTTTGGACAAAGGAGCCGGACAAAATAGTTCCGACGCTTATCGGCGTTCCGGCGGAATTTAAAATCGTTCCGTCAAGGGAAACTTTTTCCAGCCCGGCCGCGTTCTCCAAATTAAAGTTGTAGTCGGCGTTGTCGAACAAGGAATCCTTGAAGCGACAGGCGAAGGCGCCGCTTCCGTTGAGCGTCGACACAGAGTCGGAATAAGATATGCTGTCAAACCAAGCGCCGCCCGAATCGATGTTGGCGCTAAACGAAATTGACGGATTCAAGACGCTTGTTCCTTCAAGCAGGCGGCCGTCAAAATACGGAACCATGGCGGAAAAGCCCTTTTCCAGCGAGTAAGAGAAAGTCGTGTCGGTCGAAAGCTCAAAGGTGCGGCCGCCAAATTTTAGCGGGAAGCCGGCGGCGGCGAAGGCTCCGTTAATCACCGCCTCCGCTCCGGAAGTGTCGGTCTCAAAGGCGAAGCGCAGGCCGTATTCCGAATTGATTTCCAACCTTCCCTTGCTCGACAGACCGGAGAAGTTGTAAGGAATTCCGTTGAGCTCCAAGCGCCCGTTCAAAAGCCGCTCGCGGGTTTCGGGGAAGCGCTCCGCAAGCGCGTCCATCAAAAGCTTTTGTCCGCCAAAGACAAATTCAAGCCGCGACAGCTGGAAGGTGTCCTCGTTTCCGTCCGCCTCCAAAATGAGCATTTGGTCGTCGCGGCTTGTGTTGGCCACAATCGCGTACGGAACGCTGAAGGAGAAGTCCTTTCCAACTCCGGACGCGAAGGTGTCGCAAGAAAACACGAAGGACTGGACGACTTGCGAGGCGGCGTTCAAAAGCGGGCGGACGTTCTCTTCCGCAAAGAAGGCGGAAGTCCGCACGATGCTGTCAAGGTATATCGCGCTGAACGAAAGCGAGGCCTGCGCCGCCTTTGTCTGCGGCGACCAGCTTCCAAAAATCGACACGGTTCCCGGCTCTCCGTCGTGCGAGTAGTCGGAAACTTCAAACGTCCAGTCCCAAGAGTCGTCGGACGGAAGCACCGTGAGCTGAGCGGCGGTAAAGACGTTTTGGTCCAAATAAATTTGCGGCGCGAAACACATGAAGCCCCGCTCAAGCTTGTCTATGAAAACCTCGGTGGAAATTTCTCCGCCGTTGGGCATGACGAACGACTCCACGCCAAATGTTCCCGACGGCTGCTTTGTCACAAAGTCAAATGCGCCTTCAAAGCTCAAGTTGTAGCGGTCGCCCGCTGTCTTGAAATACGGAATCTGAATCTTTTTTTCGTCGCCCGAAAGCGAATATGAAACAAGCGTGTCGCTTTGGAATTTCTTTGCCGGAATCACCGCGCCGGGAACAAAAATGTCTCCGGCGGAGGAATAGTCAAAGGCGCCGCTCTTGTAGTTCCAGCTGGCGGCGGCGGTCAAAGAAAAATTCAGCGCGAAGAGGCTTTGCGTGACCTTGTCGCTGCGGCTTGTCTGCGCCAAGTTTCCAAGATTGAAGCCGTCGGCGAAAAGTTTTGCGGCCACCTCGCCGCTTTCAAGGTCGGCCGAAGCCTCCGCGTAAATGTTTCGCGCGCTAGGAAGCATTTTGAGCGCGAATTTCTTGTCCCTGTATTCGGCCAAAAAGCCCATGTAGCGCGCGCGGTAGTCTCCGGCGCTCAAATTTGAAAAGCGCAAGACGGCGGAGCTTCCGTCGACGGCGCGCGGAATCACAGCCGAAAAGTCCAGCGAGCCTCCGAACTTTTGTCCGGCGGCCGCCGCCTCAAACGAGCCGGAAACAGTCGCGTCAATTTTGCTCGATCCGACGGCGCTCAAAAAGGCCTTTGAAATGTCGGCGGCGCAATAAAAATCCTTGTCCTTGTAAACCGCGCGCAAACGGTATACGCGCGCGTCCGAAGAAAGGCTCAAGTCCGCGTCCTCAAAATTCAGGCCTTCCAAAAATTCCTTGAGAGCCTCGCCGCCGTCCTGAACTTCAAGATTCGCCTTGCGGCCTTTTGACAGGCGCTCAAGCCAAAAGTCGTTCTCGCCACGGACGATTTTGATTTCAACGTCGCGCAAGACAAGGCTTTTGACGCCGGACTTGAAGTCCTTGGCCACGAGCGCCTTTATCGCGTAGCCCAAGGAAAGGCGGCCCACAGAGGCCACTTCAAACCCGCTCTCCGCGTCGCGAATCGAAATTCCGTTGATGTTTATTCCCGAAAGAATCGACGGAGAAAGCGACTTGTAGGAAATCGAAAGGCCGGTCTTTGCCCTAAAATTCAGCCTAAAGGACTCCATCGTCTTTTGAATTTGCGAGCCCACGCGGTTGTAGATGGGCAAAAGGAGCCTGTTCGACACGCCCAGCAAGGAGAGAAAGATAAAAATGCAGATGCCAATTTTAAGATGGCGCAGCTTGAATTTCATCCGACAAGCCGCCGTGACATTGCAAAATTTTGCATTATGGTATACCTTATATATTATCGGCAGTTTTAGCCTAAATTTTGAGGTTTTCTACTATGATACTTGAAAAGTTTGTGGTATTTGAGGGAATAGACGGCGCGGGAACTTCCACGCAGATAAATTTGCTAAAGGCTCGGGCGGAAGGAAAAAAGCTCGCGTTCACGGCGGAACCTACGGAAAATTCCACCGGAAAATTCTTGCGCCAGATTTTGGCCGGAAAGGAAAAAGTCGCCCCGCAAACGGCGGCCTACCTCTTTGCCGCGGACAGGGCGGAACACCTTTGGGGCGCGGGCGGCCTTGTTGACCAAACTAAAGACGGCTTGACGGTTGTATCGGACAGATACTTGTTCTCCAACCTCGCCTACCAAGGCGTCACTTGCGGAGAGGATTTGCCAAAAACGCTCAACAGCCCCTTTCCCCTGCCCCAACTCTTGTTCTTCTTTGACATTTCGGCGCAAAAATCCCTCGAACGCGTCGAAAAACGCGGCGAGGCCAAGGAGATTTACGAAAACCAAAAATTCTTGGAGGACACCGCCGCCCGCTACCGAGCGATAGTCGACCAATACAAAAAACTAGAAAACAGCGGCATGAGGATTGTCGAGCTTGACGCCACGCTACCCAAGGAGAAAATTTCAGATTTAATCTGGCAGGAAATTCTTCCGATAATAAATTCGTGAAAAAGTTCGCCAAAATTTTTCTTGTCCTCACCCTGGCGCTCGGCGCGGCGCTGTCTTTTTGCCCGCCGGCCTTTTCCTACATGTGCAAATACAAAGAGGACTTTTACAAGCTTTACCACGTCCACTACCAGCAGTATCCCGACGACTGCATGGAAAACATTTACTGGCTTGAGCAGGCTGTCCGCGCCGACTTCGCCAACCCCCTTTACGCCAGGGCCAAGATTCAGACTAAAGACGAATGGGAAAAATACCGCGACCTTTTCCAAATGCACCTAAACCTAAAGTTGATCGAGCAGCACATGCGCCTGGCCCGCGTCTACGACCGGCGCGCGATTTGCTTTTACGACGCTCCGTGGAAGGACGAATATTTGGCCAACCTAAAAAAAGCCAAAAGCTGCTACGAGGCCGGCCTTTACTATTGGCGGGAAGCGCGCCTCTGGTCCGAAAAAGCCAGCGAAACTAAATTCCGCTTTTTGTTCTTGGAAGACCTTACAAGTTGGGAAGACGAGAACAAGCGCATTGCCGACGCGGAGCTGGACTACAAAAAGATTCTAAGCCGCGAGCTTAGCCGCGTCGCCGCCGAAATCGAAAAGCTTGAGGCGATGGACCGCTCGTACTAAGAGCAGGGCAAACGCGTTATAAAAAAAAATCAAAACGCTCCCAGTTCAAAAGCCTCGCCCTAACCCACGGTTGAGGCTGTTAGGTAAGATGTACATTTACTCCAATTTTGCTGGCGCAAAATTGGCAGCCTCAAAGTGGGCGGGCGGTCTTTTTCACTTCCGCGTTTTGGCCTTTTTCAGATTCGTTTGCCATGGACAAACATAATGGAAGCAGTAAAAAAATGCGCGAAGGAGCGGAGCGGCCGACGGCGACACTCGCATTGCGGCTGACGCGATAGCGGCAGCGTAAAATAGTTTCAAGCGCAATGCGCGTGTAGCGCAGTTATCAAGCGGCGCCGCTCGGACGCATCCGTGACTGGGAGCATTTTTTTGTTATTGAATTCACTATGCTTTTGTCCTGTCGCACAAAAGCCGCCCCTATTACGGAGCGGGGAATAGCTCGTTGACCGCCTTTGCCAATTCCGTGTTGCTATACATTTGGTCAAGCGTAAGAGACTTTTCGACAGGCGCTCCGTCCTCGCAATTGCTCCAGTCCGCCTTGTGCGACTCGCGCATGCAGCCGGAATACTGGAAGGGAAAGCCGTCCGCGGCGCAGGCATAACGGACGACGCAGCTTCCGCCCGAGCTTTTGATTCCCGCGATTTTTATGCCGTTGTCCCAGCAAGTGTTCGCAAAAGAGTTTGCGCACGAAAATGTCACGTCGCTTGTAAGAACGACAAAGTTGTAATTCTTTTTTTTGTCTTTGTCGTCTATCTTTCCGTCCAAGTTTATGTCGGCGCTTCCTGTCTCAACCTTCTTTCCACCGGTGAAAAAATCATAATAAAGGGTGGCGGCGTCCTTTGGATCAAGCAAAAAACACATAGCGTAATGAAGCGCGGCTGTGTCTCCGCCGGGGTTGCAAGAAAGGTCTATGACAACGTTCTTGACAGTACTATAGGCGGGCGTGTTTTCAAGCGCGTAAAAAGACTTGTAAAAGATTCCCACGGTGTCGTCAGGAAGCTCGACGGCGCCGGAAGCGGTCGGATCAGGGTTGGGGCTTCCTGAAAGGCGGGCGCGTCGGAATCGGCGGAAGACTCTCCTATGTAGCTTGCGCCGGAAGGGTCTCCTCTTTTCAAACCGTCCCTAACCTCCGGATAGTTCTGCATGCGCAACATTAGCAAAGCGGTTTTTTTGCTGAACAAATTTTCAGGCCCGTATTTTTCCACGATATAGTCCTGCGAAACATAATCCTGCTTGGCGGTAAAAGACGAGTGCGCGTCTCCGTACACCCTGTCATAAAGCATGTCAAGGCCAGCGATGTAATCAATGTAGGAGGAAGAAAGAAGAAGGGAACGAATGTCGAGCGCGTTTTGAACAAGCATTCGCTCAAAGTCAAGAGGGTCGGTCGCGGAGACTTTTTCTTTTACAGGATATCCTTTTCCGTCATCGGCAAAGCCGTAATATCCAGAACGTCCGTAAAGATTTTCGTGGGTAAAGCGCAAAAGATTGTATGAAAGGGATATCAACTCTTGGGGGCGTTCCTTTAAATTGCCTGCCGAATCTGTGTACCAAGGGCTTTTGTAAAAGGACACATAGCCGGAATCTTTGTCGTAATAATCGTCTTCTTCTCCGGTAAAGTAAACGGCCTGACCGTTGTAAAAGTAGCGCTCGTAGTTTATCATTGAAAAAACATTTGAAAGGACGCAGAGCGGCAGGTAAACGTCGTCAATTCCGCCATACGCGCAAAAGCCGTATTTGGCAAGTTCAAAGGTCTTGGACTTTTCGCCGGTGTAGCTTTTAACGAGCTTAAGGAAGCCAACGACTTCGCTTGGGTCCATGCTTTGAAAGTCGCCGAAGGTCGGCATGTAAATCGTGTCCAGGTCTTTGTTCACGACGATGACATATCTTTTGCCGCCTGCGTCCGGGTCTCGTATGACGTAACGGTAGTCGCCCTTTGAGTACGACTCCGAAACGACAGAATATTTCATGTAAACCGAAAGATAATACCTAAGGCCCACATAGGGAACATAAGAATTGCCGTTGTAAAAGCGGGCGCTCATCGAGCCTGTCAAGCGCTCCTTTGGCGCCAGAATAGGAAGCGCTTCGGAAACAAAGTTCAAGCTTTCTTCCTGGGCGGCGTCGGACGAAATGATTGTCACGGGATTGTCGCTGTAGGAACAGGCGAAAAAGGCAAACGCGCAAAACGCGAGCGCGGCTTTTAAAATATTTTTCATGCGTCCTCCTATCATTTCTATTTTAGCATAAAAATCGCCGCTTGAATAGGTCGAGCCGCCAGCGCGAAGAGCGGCCTGTCCCACTAGCAAAAGCGCGAAAAATGCGATAGTATGGCTTTATGCAAGAAAACGTCTTTTCTATAAATTACCAAAAGCAATATATCGCCACGCCAAAAAGCGAGATTCATTTTATCCAAGACAAAATCGACTTAAAAAAACTTTTCTTCTCGCAAGGCCAGACGGCAGCGTCCAACGGACGCGGTGACCCCGCTCGAAAGAACGATTGTAGCCTTGCGTCCGTCAACACGAGCGGAAAGCGCCTCTTTACGATTGACACAAACGTGGCCGCCCTACCCGCCCTTAAAAATTTCACGGCGCTCTTTTGCGCGCCAAAATCAGACGCAAAAATAAAGCCCGGCGCCTACGACGGCTTGGGCGCGGCCAAAGGAAGCGCGCTTGTCATCGTAAAGGCAGGGGAAAAACACAAGACCATAAAGACAGTCCTTCAAATCGTGGGGGCCGCGCTCGACCGAGCCTTTACCCGCAAAGACGTTTTTTGCGCGATCGGCGGCGGCGTTCTTACCGACATGACGGCCTTCGCGGCCTCGCTCTACAAGCGCGGCGCTGTTTGCGAATTCGTTCCCACGACATTGCTCGCGATGGTGGACGCGGCTATGGGCGGAAAGACCGGCTGCGACTTTGACGCCTACAAAAACATGATTGGCGCCTTCTTCCCCGCGCGTTCTCTTTACGTTTACCCGGACTTTGTCCAAAGCCTTAATGAGCGCGAATACCGCTCAGGCTTTGCCGAGGCCTTTAAGACCGCGCTTCTTTACGACAAAAAAATGTTCGCCGAAATTTCTAAAAAGCGCGAGCTGGTAAAAAGCCGCGACCCCGACTTTATATTTAAAATGATTCAGGCTTGCGCAAAGGCCAAGGCGCGCGTGGTCCAAAAGGACATGACCGAAAAAAACATAAGAATGCAATTGAACCTTGGCCACACCTTTGGCCACGCGCTCGAAACTTGCGCCGGGCTTGGAAAGGTCGCGCACGGAGACGCGGTCGCTTGGGGAATAAGCCGCGCGCTTTGCTTGAGCCAAAATCTTGGCCTTTGCTCCAAGGAATACAAAGAAGAAGTCTTTGAGCTTTTAAAATACTTTGGCTGGGAAACCGCCGCCGCGCCAAAATGCTTTTGTCCTAAAGACGGCGCGAAAAAAATTCTTTGCGCGATGAAGCGCGACAAAAAGAATTCCTCCAGCAAAATCCGCGTCATATTGCAGAGCGGCCTTTGCGAAACTGTAATAACGGAAGTCTCCGACAAGGATATCTTAAAATGCCTGTGAATCCAGAACTTTACTTTGACTGGGCCGCCACGGCCATTCCCGACCAAGAAATCTTGTCCGCCGCGCTAAAGGAATCCTTGGCTTCTTGGGCCAACCCTTCAAGCGTCCACGCCGCCGGAAAGGCCGCGCGCGCGGCGTTGGAAGAAGCACGCGCCAATTGCGCCAAAGTTTTGGGCGTCCAAGCCAAGCAGCTTTTCTTCACCTCAGGCGGAACCGAAAGCGACCACATTCCCCTTCTTTCAATTTTAAACCGCCCCGAAAAAGGAAACGTCGCCGTGAGCGCGATCGAGCACCCGGCCTTGCGCGAAATGGCGGAGGAATTGAAAAAGTGCGGAATCGAGCCGCGCCTCATCCCCGCCGACAAAAACGGCTTTGTCACGCCCGAAGCGGTCTTGCAAACGGTGGACGAAAAGACTTTGTTCGTGTCCGTTATGGCGGTGAACAACGAAACCGGAGCCGTCCAGCCAATCCAAAAAATCGCCGCCGCGCTTGAGCAAAAATATCAAGGCAAACGAAAGCCGCGCTTCCACGTTGACTGCGTCCAAGCCTTGGGAAAAATCCCGATTGACTTTTTGAACGAGCCGGGCGTGGACTCCGCGGCCTTTAGCGCGCACAAAATTTGCGGGCCGCGCGGCATCGGCCTTCTTTACTTAAAAAAAGAGGAAGAAATATTTTTGCGCGGCGGCGGGCAAGAAGGAGGCGTCAGAAGCGGAACCGAAAACCTCTTTGGCGCCATCGCCTTTGGCGAATGTTTGCAAAAATACGCCTTTATTCCCAACAAAGAAAACCCGCGCTTGGAAGAGCAAAAGAAATGGACGGCGGCTTTCATAAAGGAGCTTTGCGCCATAAAGGGCGCGGCGATTATCCCCGAGTCGCGCGCCAGTCTTGGTCAGGAAGGCAATTCATTTTCGCCGTGGGTGATACAGGCAAGCTTTAAAAACATTCCGGGCCAGGTGATGCTCCGAGCGCTCGACGCCAAAGGCATTTGCGTCTCGACCGGAAGCGCCTGCTCGTCAAAAAAAGCCTCGCGGCCGATATTGGAAGCGATGGGAGTGCCCGCCGCGCAAAGGGAAACGTCAGTCCGCTTTAGCTTTGGACCGGCCACGACGCGCGAGGGCATGGAAAAACTTTTGGACGCGGTAAAGGAAGTTTGCGCGGCGTTCAATTAAATTTAGTACTGCCCAACTGGCCGCAGGCGCCCTTGATTCCGGCCCCGCGGCGGCGGCGCAGGGTCACGTTAAGGCCGGCCGCCTCAAGCTCGCGGACAAAGGCCTCGCACTCCTCGCGGCTCGGCTCCTCAAAGGGGAGCGTTTCAATCGGATTCCACGGAATGAGATTTACGTTCACGTCAAGGCCGCGCGCAAAGTCAATCATGCGGCGGGCGGAGTCCGAGCCGGTGTTTTTTCCTTTAAGCAAGGCGGCCTCAAGCGTCACGCGGCGGCCTGATTTTTTGGCGTAACAATCAATCGCCTCGCGAAGGTCAGGCAAGGGATTTGTCTTTGTGACCGGCATCAACTGGGCGCGCAAGTCCGGGTCGGCGGTTGTGAGGCTCACCGCAAGGCGAATCTTTGGGCCCTTTTCCGCCAAGTCGTAAATGCCCTTTATTATTCCGCAAGTGGAAAGCGTGATTCTTTTTGTTCCAAGCGCGCGGCCGTCCTTGTGGGTCAAAACCTCAATGGCCTTTCGTATCGCGTCAAGGTTCAACATCGGCTCGCCCATTCCCATAAAGACAATGTTTTGAAGCTCGCCGCACTCCTTTTCCAAGAACAAAAATTGCTCGACGATTTCAGCCGCCGTCAAATTGCGCGCAAAGCCCAAATGGCCTGTCTGGCAAAAGGCGCAGGCCATAGCGCAGCCGGCCTGGCAGGAAACGCAGGCGGTCTTCCGCCCTTCGATGTCGGTGAGCAAAACAGTTTCGATCAAAAGGCCGTCGTGAGTTTTTATCTGGAGCTTCACGCTTCCGTCCTTGTCCCTAAAAACTTGGTTCAAGGAGGAGGAGCGCAAGACGGCCTTTTCTTGCAGGGCCGCGCGCAAGTCCTTTGAAAGATTCGTCATCTCGTCAAAGGACTCAACGCCAAGCGAAAGCCATTTAAAGACTTGCTTTCCTCTAAAGGCTGGAGACAAATTCAACTGCGCGCAAATTTCGTCCGGCAAGAGGCCGGCCAAGGCGGGCTTTTCCATCAACGCTAGGCGTTTTTCTTGAGGCGCTCCAAGGTGTCGTTGACGGCCTGGCTTCGGATTCCAAAGCGCTGGAACGACTCCAAGGTTTCGATGGCCTTTTTCTTTTGCCCAAGCTTAACGTAGCTGTCGGCCAAGTCGATTTAAAGGCGGTAGTTCTTGGGGTCGGTCTTAATCAAGGCGCCAAGGCGGTCGGCGCTTTCCTCGTAGCGGCCCTCGCCCTTGCAAATGAGCGCCAGGCCTAGCGCGGCGTAAATGTCAAAGTCAATGTTCATCGCCTTGAGTCGGCGAGGCCGAAGAGCGCGTAGAAATTCTTTGGGTCAAGGCTCAAGGCGCGCTCAAAGAAAGGAACGCCCTTTTCGAAAGTCTTGAGTTTTCTGTGGCAGTTTCCGATGCTGGTGAGAACGCGGATGTCGACTTGGCTTTCGTTGAGCTCCAACATTCTTGTCCAATAAAAGAGCGCGTCGGTGTATTCCTTAAAGTCGTAGTGAAGGTGGCCCAAACCGATCAGCGCGTATGGGTTGTTTTCCTCCATGTCCAAAACCCTAAGGTAAAGCTGCTTGCTTTTCTTAAAG
>CADBBB010000024.1 GCA_902792795.1 uncultured Spirochaetaceae bacterium
GGCAATTCCAACATAAAATATTTTGGCGCGGTGGAGGGCGAGAAAGTCGTTTCGTCGTGCTACTGCGTCATCATTCCCAACCTTTCTAATTACAACCAGCCGATTTGCTTTGTTGAGAACGTCGTGACCGACAAGGATTTTAGGAAGCAAGGCCTTGCCCGCAAAGTTGTTCAAATGGCGGTGGAAGCCGCGAAAAGCGCCGGCTGCTACAAGGTCATCCTCCAAAGCGGAATCGCAAGAAAAGAAGCCCATAAATTTTACGAGTCCTTGGGCTTTAACGGCGACTCCAAAAAAGCCTTCGACATGCGCCTGTAGTCCCGACCCCGCGCCTTTTTGTCAGGAACCAGTCCGCGGCTTGTTGCCCAAAAGGGGCGTTTTCGTTACAATAGTTCCATTATGGAAAACACAAAACGCACTGTCACTTGCGGAGAATTGTCCGCTTCCGACGTAGGAAAAACTGTAATATTGAACGGCTGGGTTCACCGCTCGCGTGAGCTTGGCGGACTTACCTTTATTTTGTTGCGCGACCGCTACGGAATCACGCAGGTTGTCGTTGGCGACAAATCCAGCGACGAAGTTAAAAAAATCGCCGCTTCTCTAAAGAGCGAGTATTGCGTGGCCGTCAAGGGAACGGTTGCCGCGCGCTCAGAAAAAGACGTGAACAAAGACATGGCAACCGGCGCGATCGAGGTCGAAGCCGACGACATAGAAATTTTCACCACAAGCGAAGCGCTTCCCTTTGCGATTGACGAAGTGCGCCAAAAGGACGGAACGCTTGTCCTGCCCAACGAAGACTTGCGCTTGCGCTACCGCTACTTGGACTTGCGCCGCGAGCCGATGAAGCAGAACATCATCCTGCGCTCAAATGTAACGTTCGCCACGCGCGAGTATTTGACCAAGCAGGGCTTTTTGGAAATCGAAACGCCCACCTTCATCAAGTCAACGCCCGAAGGCGCGCGCGACTACTTGGTTCCAAGCCGCGTTCATCCCGGAAAATTTTATTCGCTCCCGCAAAGCCCCCAGCTTTACAAGCAGCTTTTGATGGTGTCGGGCTTTGACAAGTATTTCCAAATCGCGCGCTGCTACCGCGACGAAGACGCGCGCGGCGACCGCCAGCCAGAGTTCACGCAAATCGATATGGAAATGTCGTTCACCAACCGCGAGGAAGTTCTTTCCACAACGGAAGGAATGATGGGCTACATTTTCAAAAAGACATTGAACTACGACTTGCCTGCAAAGTTTGACCGCATCACTTGGGACGACGCCTTCAACCTTTACGGAAGCGACAAGCCCGACTTGCGCTTTGACCTTAAGATTCAGGACGCCGCTTTTATGGCGGGCCTTTCTGACTTTAACGCGTTTAAGGCCGGAGCCGCCAACGCGGGAATGGACATCGAGCGCCACAAGCGAAGCGGCCTTAAGGCGCTTGTAGTAAAGAATGTTGCCGACAAATATTCCCGCAAGATGGTGGAAGAGTTGGAAGCCGTCGCAAAGAAGTACAAGGCAAAGGGACTTGCTTGGATGAAGGTCAACACCGAAGGAAATTTTGAAGGCGGAGTTTCAAAATTCTTTGCCGGAAAAGAAGGCGAGATTTGCCCGAAGCTGGGCGCGGAAAAGAACGACCTTTTGCTTTTTGTCAGCGACGAAAAGTGGCAGGTGGCCTGCGTCGCGCTTGGAGCGGTTAGAAAGCAGTTGGGAAAAGACCTTAACCTTTACAATCCCGCCGACGAATTCCACTTTGCGTGGATCATCGACTTTCCTTACTTTGCCTGGAACGAGGACGAGAACCATTGGGAAACGGAACACCACATGTTCACGCTTCCGCAAAAAAAATATTGGGACACTTTGGAATCGGATCCCGGCAGCGTAAAGGGCGACCTTTACGACTTGGTTCTTAACGGCTACGAGTTGGCCTCAGGCTCAATGCGCATCAACGACCCGGCCTTGCAGCAGCGCATCTTTAAGATTGTCGGCTACTCGCAGGAACGCGCCGAAAAGGCCTTTGGCTTTTTGGTACAAGCCTTTAAGTTTGGCGCTCCGCCGCACGGAGGAATCGCTCCCGGCCTTGACCGCCTTGTAATGCTCATGCGCCACGAGGAAAGCATTCACGAAGTCATCGCCTTCCCCAAGAACAACCTTGCCGCCAGCCCCATGGATGAATGCCCCAGCCCGGTAGACGAGCAGCAGCTTAAGGATTTGCATATTGTGGTTACAGAGAAAGAAGAGTAGGACAAAAAGGCGGCGGCTATGCAAGACTACAAAAAAGAATTCATCGACTTTATGCTTGAGTGCAAAGTGCTCAAGTTTGGAAGCTTTACATTGAAGAGCGGCCGCCATTCGCCGTTCTTTATGAACGCAGGCGCTTACGTAACTGGAAGCCAGTTGCGCCGCTTGGGCCAATACTACGCCAAGGCGATCCACGAAAACTTTGGAGACGACTTTGACGTTTTGTTCGGCCCGGCCTACAAGGGCATTCCGCTAAGCGTCGCCTGCGCGATCGCCTACAGCGAACTTTATGGCAAGGAAGTCCGCTACTGCTCCAACCGCAAGGAAGTCAAGGACCACGGCGACGCGGGCATCTTGCTTGGAAGCCCCTTAAAGGACGGCGACCGCGTCGTCATCATCGAAGACGTCACCACAAGCGGCGCTTCGATTGAAGAGACGTTCCCCATTATCAAGGCGCAAGGCGACATTAAAATCGTCGGCGAAATCGTTTCGCTTGACCGCATGGAAAAGGCCAAGGACTCCGACAAGCGCGCTCTTGAAATCATCAGCCAAAAGTACGGCTTTAAGACCGCCGCCATCGTCACGATGGACGACGTAATCGAATCCCTTTGGAAAGCTGACGGAAGCGGCGCCATCTCCGCAGAAATCAAAAAGGAACTGGACGCGTATTATGCCGAATGGGGCGCAAAATAGGAACGCGCGAGACAGAAACGAATTGCAAGACCAAAATGCGGCGGCGGCCAAGACTGCGGCGCCTGCCCAAAACGCGCGGGCGCAAAAAAAACTCGCGCGCTACCAAAAAATTCTTTGCCCCGACTTTCCCGACTTCTTAAATAAATACCTCAGCCTAAAAATTTTGGAGCGGCTAAAGGGCATAGGCCTTTTGTGCGGAACCGACTGGACGCCGCTCTTTCACAACCGCTTTTATTATTCGCGCTACGACCATTCCCTCAATTGCGCTTTGATTGTGTGGAATTGGACGCGCGACAAAAAAAAGACTTTGGCCGCGCTCTTTCACGATGTTTCCACCCCGGCCTTTAGCCATGTGATCGACTTTAAAAACGGCGACGCCCTTACGCAGGAATCCACCGAAGACAAAAACGCCGCGATGATTTGTGCCGACAAGGACTTGGCCGCCGCTCTGGCCCAAGACGGATTGGCCGCCAGCGACGTTTGCGACTACCACAAGTTTTCAATTTGCGACAACGAAGTTCCCCAGCTAAGCGCCGACCGCCTTGAATACATGTTCCCAAGCGGCGCCTCCTTGGAAGGCTGGTTTAGCCTGCGCGCCGTCAAGCGCTTTTACGCCGACTTGTTTGTGGCCAAGGATGAAAAGGACAACGACGAGTTTGCCTTTAAGACAAAAAGAATCGCGCTTGATTATTTTAGGCGCATTCTAAAAATCGGATATTTTTTGCAGCGCAACAAGGACAAAATCGCGATGGAACTATTGGCGCGCGTAGTGGACGCCGCCATAAAGTGCGGCGCCCTCCGCGAAGATGAACTGTGGCTCTTAAACGAGCGCGAGATCATCGGCCGCTGGGACGCGCTTTTGCGTGGAAAGGTCGGCGAGCGCAAAACGAAAGGAGGCCCGCAATCGGTGGAGGCCGCCGCCTTCTTGGTCAGCGAACAATCTTTTGCAATGCAAAAAAATAATGGCCAGCTAAAAACGGACGAGGCGCGGCGCGACTTTTTGCGCCTTTACAAAACATACCGCACGATGAAAAAAGTCCGCGGCTCCTCGGCGCCGCTAGACGGATATTTTTGCGTCCAGCTTGACGTAAAGCGCCGCTGGATAAACCCGCTGGTCGCGCAAACGGAAGAAAGCCCCCGAACGAATGAGGTGGCGCCTCTTAGTCAGGAAACAGTCACGGACAAAAGCCAAAAAGTCTTCCGCGTTTGCGACGCTTCCCCGCGCGCGGCAAAAGAGCGCGACCGCTTTTTGGCTTACAACGACACGCCGTATGCCTGCATCAGGCTGGCGGAGTTGTAAAGGCGACGCTGTTAGTAAAATGTGATGCTATCATAGTACTGAAATTGCAGAAGATAATAGTCATCACGCTTATAATAAACATACATGCATATATCATTGCTTGAATTTTTACAGAAAGAAATTTTCTCTCCTTGATCGCTAAATTCCGTTCCTTTCACCGTGAAATCAGAAATTGAAATGCAGTCATTGACGATTTCTTTATGCAGTTCAATATTTTTTTTCCCAAAATAGAACTCAACCATAAATCCTTGGAAAGTTCCGCCAGCTTTTGTAAAAGTCATTACTATATCAAAAACTTCATGCCCTCTAAAACGGCTGTTCGCTTTTTTGAAAACAATGCATTTAAAAGGCACATCATTGGGGGGTTTCGTTTCATATTCCTCAACTTGTCGCCATCCATCCTTTTTCATTCTTGGCAAAACTTTTTCAAGCTTTGCTCCAAAAGGAATGGATCCAAATCCTTCCAGACGCGTTGGAATGCTATCTTGCGCCGTAGGCTTTTCTTCTATGTTCACACAAATAGGCATGTCAAGTTGCAAGAAAAAAAGCGCGGTGAAAGAGACGCCAATTACCGCTATAATAATTATTATAGCGGTTTTTAGAGCCCTTTTCACTTTGACCGCGTTTTTTTCTATGTTTTTTTCCGTTACAATCATATCCGAATTTAGCCTTTTTTATAATTAACGCAACGGTAATCCAGCGGCGTCTGTAAAATTATCAGAAAACATGAGCGTGAATAAATCATACAAGCCCCAAATAACGCCAAAAGTTCCGCATGACAAGAAGCTCACCAACAAAAGCAAACCGCCGGATTTTGTCTTTCCTACATAAAACCTGTGCAAGCCAAAAGCTCCAAAGACAATCAAGCAAAGCAAAATTGCCGTTGATTTCTTTTTTTCGGACAAACCTGTCTGAATTGGGGTTGTCTGAGTCGTCTGACTTCCGTTTGTTTTTTTTAGTCCATCGCCTGTAACAATCATTTATTTTTCCTCCAATTGTTTTTGCTCTGATTTATCGTCACATCCAATTTGCATTGCAAGAGGTATGACTTTTACCAAATAATTTGCTAAGGCCGTAGCGCCTTCTGGCAAAATCATATTCGCTGGAAAATCCGTAGTGTTGACAACAATCTTATAATCATTGGCTGGCATGTCTATAAATTTTATTTGCTCAAGCGCTATTTTTGCCTTCAACCTGCCACCCTGTCCAATATAAAGATTTTTGTTGGTTAAAAGAAAGCCATTCTTAAAGTTTTTTGTCCATGTATTGTCAAAAACAAGAAGGGCGTCTTCTCCCACGCAATCTTTTGCGTAAAGATTCACTGCCTTTGTCACAAAATACGGGTTTGAATCGGCAAGGCATACCTTGTCTTTGAAATCTTTTCCTGCGGTTCCTGCTTCTTTTAACGCTTCATAATACAATCTTTCTATTTCTTCTCTTGGATTCGCGCAAACATCATGTTCGTTTGTTTCTTGCGGAGGCTCTTCCTCAACTTCTGGTTCTTCGTCTTCAATCTCATCCTCATCCTCCGCTTCATCTTCTGTGTAAACCAAAGTTGGATTGGCAGCTTCAATTGCTTTTATCGCTTCTTCCGAAGTCATAGATTCGAATAAATCCGCGATATCGTCTATGTCAGCCTCATTCGCTTTCGCAACAGCATCATAGCATTCTGTGAGTTCCTTTCTTGTTAAGGCAAAGAAGTGTTTTATCAATGCCATGTTGTAAATATGCGCCGGTAAAACTTTTTCGGAATTTGCCAACTCCTCATACAGAATCAAAACGCATGTATAAATCGCTACAACTTGCTCTCTGTCAGAATTTATCGCGCGTATTTCAGAAAAAAATTTTCTTGGACCGTCTGCATTTATTTTTTCATAAGCCAAGTCAATTTTATCCTCGATGGAAAAGAGCGAAACGCTTTCTTCACAAACACCAGAAAGGTACTCTGCAATAGTTTTTTTGGCGCTACGTTCAAGAACTGTGTTGTTTCCAAGCATAAAAACAAGAGTTTTTAACAAATCATTCTTATAGGAGTTTGCCTTTTTTGCTTCTTCTCGAGCCGAGTTTTCTGCTGCATTATTTGCAATCGCCTCAGAAAGCGAATCCATTACTCCATTCGCTAGGTTATGGCCTATGGTAGCCTTAAAAAAATCGAATCCAACGCCCATCATTTGCCTCGCTTTATTTTTATATAATCTTCATACAAATATGAATAAATTAAATCAACATCGTCATTCGCTGAGGAAAACCTGTTTCCTCCTAATTCATAGTAAACCAAGTATCCGTGAGGCTCTCCTGCAAAGCTTTGTATCGCATAAATCATTTTCAAGTCTTTGTTCTTCCACTTTCCAGAATAAATCACGCGGGGCA
This sequence comes from uncultured Spirochaetaceae bacterium, assembly GCA_902792795.1. GTDB lineage: Bacteria > Spirochaetota > Spirochaetia > Treponematales > Treponemataceae > Treponema_D. The sequence continues at coordinate 6,590 of CADBBB010000024.1, forward strand.
TTCCGTCATCCAAACCTTGCATTTCCCATTTGCTTTCCTTGCATACGGTTTTTAGGAGTTTTCCGATTGTCAGTCCGTCATCAACTTCAGTGTTTTTAACGACATTAACAACTTTGTTATTTAAGAATCCTTTGGAACATGAATATAGAAGAATTATTACAATTCCAGCGCCGATTGCAAATTTCAAAAACTTTTTCATTGACAACCTCTTTTTATTCGTCTATTCGTTAATAATTATACGACTATTCCTATTAAATGTCAACGAAATTTTGAAGTATAAATAACGCATACTCGTAAGATGTTTTTTTATGGATATTCTAAAAAAGATTACAGACATGCGGCTTGAAAAGGGGTGGACGGAATACGAGCTTGCCGAAAGGGCGGAGCTTACCCAGTCCACAATTTCGTCGTGGTATAGAAAAAGTCTCATTCCCTCGATTCCATCATTGGAGCGTATTTGCGACGCTTTTGGAATCACACTTTCGCAATTCTTTCAGGACGATGAAACTTTCTCAAAAAATATAACAAAAGAACAAGTGGAAATCTTGAACCGCTGGAACCGCCTTACGAAAGACCAACGCAAGAAGCTGGCGGACTTTCTTGATTCAATCAGGTGACTCCACCCGCTCTTGCCCCTCGTTCCCCTTTGCACTAAAATACCCATTATGCAACTTTACATCATTCGGCATGGGCAGACTGTTTGGAACGCGGCGGGAAAATTGCAGGGCCGCACGGACATAGAGTTAAACCAAAACGGAATTGACGCGGCAAAAGATTTGGGCCGCCGCTTGCAAGACGTTCACTTTGACAAAATATTTTCCTCGCCGTTAAAGCGCGCCGTCCGCACCGCCGAGCTCATTCGCGGCGATAAGGACGTTCCAATCCAAACCGACCAGCGCTTGATAGAAATGTCATTTGGAATAGGCGAGGGCCGCTTGTGCGACGAATGGTTCGCTCCGCAAAGCCCCTACAGATTTTTCTTTACCGAGCCGGAAAAATTTCCCCGCCCGCCCAAGGGCGAAAGCTTTGAGGACGTTATGGCGCGCACAAAAAATTTTGTCCAAGAAATTATCGAGCCGCTTTACGGCCAAGCCCAACGCATTATGATTGTGGCGCACGGAGCCTTGAACAAGGGAATCATGTGCTATTTGCAAAATCACGGCGTGGAAGATTATTGGCTCAACGGCTTGCAGGAAAATTGCCAGGCCAGCGTCTTTGACTACGACGGCGCGGTCTGGAATACTATAAAGGCGTAAAGTTTTTTTTATTTCCGGAAACTCGTTTTTTCTTATCTATTTTTTTCATATTCCGATAATTGATGTATGGAAATAATAAGTTATGTGGGCGGTTCGGCGGCCGCGCGCGCTCGCGTGTTCCCCATGCCTAAAATTGAGCTTCCAAAATTAAAGTTAAAGCCTTTTTATCCGCTTTTGGCGCTTAAAAAAATCGGTTCCCTTTTGTGGACGCTTCCTCTTTTTGCCGCGGTGGCTTTTGTTCCTTTTGGAGCCAACAAGGCCTTTGAATTTATGGAAAGCCGCGCCAATCCGTTGGCTCTCAAGAACGAAGCTGTTGACGAGATGGCTTTTTTGCAAGAGGCGATGTCAAAGTTCGCGCTCAGTTCAGGCGAGGCGATTGATGACGAAGGGAATGTCGCCGGCGTCTCCGCTTCTTCCGTAATTCAGCAAAAGGTCACATACAAAAAATACAAAGTTCAATCCGGCGAAACGATTGGCGGAATCACGCGCAAGTTTGGCCTAAAAAATATTTCAACAATCATCGCTGTCAACGGAATAGAAAATGTCCGACAAGTTTTCTCAGGGCAAACGCTCGTCATTCCTTCCTGCGACGGTTTGACATGCAAGGTCAAGGCCGGAAACACAATCCAAGGAATTTCCGCCAAATACGGCGCCGCCGTGGAAGACATTCTTGACGCCAACGATTTGGATTCCATGTCGTTGACGGTTGGCCAGGAACTTTTCATTCCCGGCGCCAAGCTTGACAAGGAAGCCTTGCGCCGCGCGATGGGAGAGACTTGGGCCATTCCGCTAAAGATAAAGTGGCGGCTAACGTCAAAGTGCGGCTGGCGCGGAGACCCATTTACCGGAGTCAAGCAGTACCATCCAGGCTTGGACATGGCTTGTCCGACCGGCACTCCGATTTACGCGGCTCTTGGCGGAAAAGTTTTGCAGGCGGGCTTCTCACGCATTTACGGAAACTATGTCATCATCGATCACGGAAACGGATATCAAACTTTGTACGGACACATGTCAAAGACAATAACATCGACCGGCGCGAGCGTTCAGCAGGGACAAAAAATCGGCTTGGTCGGTTCCACCGGATATTCCACCGGCCCGCACTTGCATTGGACAGTTTATAAAAACGGAAAAGTTGTCGACCCTTTGACTTTGATAAAATAGCGGCAAATAAGGAGAATATAAAAAATGGAAATGCCAAAGATGACCGCAGTTTGCGTTTGCGGCGGATGCGGAAGAACAATTGAGAAAGATTATGTTTTTTGTCCTTGGTGCGGAAGAAGCCGCGTGACCGACGAAGACTGCGAGGAAGCGATCGAGTCCGCCTTTGAATGTATCGAAGAAAAACAGTACGAAAAATATTTTGCCCGGCTTGAAAAAATGGAAGAAAAGCTCAACGATTTGGAAAAGGACTTGAACGTCCTTGCCTTGAGCTCGGAGATGCATAAATGAAATTTTTTTGTCAAACACGGAAATTGTTTTTGGCTCTTTGCGCGGCGGCTTTTTTTTGCGCGCCGTTTTTTGCGGAGATAACTTTTTCGTCCGTCAACTTGAACGACGCGGACGAGCTTTTGTTTTCGGCGGAGCATAAAATTTCCGGTTCGACAGAATATTCAACTGTATTTAAAAGCAAGATTAAAAACGGCAAGGCGGAATACTTTCCGCGCGCCGTGACATGCTTTCCCGAGCGCATGGCTGTGTTCGCCGGCGCCCAAAAACTTTTGGTCCGCAACCGTTACGGCCGCGCCATTTATGACTTTGGACAAAAAAAATTGGAATGGCTTTCACGCGTTCCCGCCATTCCCGAAAACGCGGCCTCTCCTTTGCCTGCGGAAATTAGCGCGACCGGAAAATGGTATTGCGAGCTGGAGCGCATCGATGTCTTTTGGGGACGCCTGCTCGTCACCGAAGTTGCAAGCGGAAAAAAAATTGTCTTGAACGACAAGGCGCCTTTTAGTTATTCGGCGGTTCCGGTAAAATGGTCTCCCGACGGAAACAACTTTCTTTACGAAAAAAACGGCGCCGTTTATTTTTGCAACCCGGAGATGCTTTTTAAGGGCGTTCTGATACAAGAGAATTTTAGAAAGCTTGGCGACGGAACGATTCACAGCGTGGCGTGGAACGACAACGGAATCATCATTTACATTTCAAAGGACTTGATTTTTCAAGTTGACATAAAGGAACTTTTTACGCTAGGCCTTTACGGCGACTTTATTCAGATTGGAAAAATCGTGGGCCGCCTTCCGCAAAAATTTGACGGAACTGCCGACCGCTTTTGGGTCAACAAGGACGCGTCGGAATTTGTTTTGGTCAAGGGCGACGAAGTTGTTTCCTACTACAAGCGCAAGAACAACCAAGAAGGCGGCGCCTTTTTGCGCATTTTGTATTCATGTTCGTTTGCCGAGATGGACACCACGCCGCTAAAATTTGACGTGTTCTGGACCAACATGGGCGAGGCCGTCCTTTGCGCAAAGCTTGCCAAAATCGGAAGCGGCCGCCAGTGCTCGGCGCTTTACACGATTGGTTCCAGCGGAAGATTGGCGCGCCGCATTTTTGTTCCCGACACTCACAATGGAATTTCCATCAGCCCCGACAAAATGTTTGTGGCCATCACCACCGGCCAAAACACTTTCATTTATTCCGTCTCAAACTTCGCGCTTTACCATGAAATTAAGGGCGAGAAAGTCGTTTCGCTCGTTTGGCGCGACAACGGCAACTTGATTTTGGGCGGCGAGCGCAACGTCACCCGCCTTACGCTTGCAAACTACACGAGCGAAACTTTGTTCCCGTCAAGCGGCAAAAAGGCTTGGTGGAACGGCGACGGCGAAATTGTTTTGTCAAACGGCGTCGACCAAGAAAAATTTATTCTCAACGAAAACGACGGCCTCTGGCGGCGCGAGAGCGTTCCTGAGAAAAAAATGAATTTGCAAAACGCCAACTACCGCGCCTTTTGCGGAACGACGCGCAACGCGCTTTTTGCCAATTCAATTTACATTCGTACGCTAACCGACAAAATCTCCACGCTGCCGCTCATTCCAAGGACGGCCGCCGCCTTGTCCGTGAACAAGCAGGCCGCGCTCGTTTTTGACGCGGACGAAAATCCCGACGGCCTCAACGCTATTTTGGCCGTCTGCCACAACTACGGACTAAAATGCAACTTTTTCTTTAACGGTGAATTTATCCGCCGCTATCCAGAAGAGACAAAAGAAATCGCAAAGAGCGGCCATGAGTGCGCGGCGATATTTTTTAACAACATTGACCTTACCGACAAGGCCGTTTACGGAGACTCAAAATTCATCGCCAAGGGCTTGGCGCGTTTGGAGGACGAATTCTTCCAAACAACTGGAAGCGAGCTGAGCGTTTTTTGGCACGCGCCCTACAACAAGGCCGACGAAAAAATCAAGGCGGAAGGCGAGGCGGCTGGATATCAGTATGTCGATTTTGACGACCCGCGCGTAATCGCGATAAGCGCCGGAAAGAACATTCTCTCAGGCTCGCTTTTGTACGAAAAGTTTGACTTGATCATCAACGAGATTTTCGCCACCGGCGCCGACGTCGTCACCATTAGCCGGCTTCGCTGACGCTCGCCGTCTTTTGCATAGGAAATTATCCACAGGCCCGCTCTCGCGGGCTGGCAATAGCCGCCTGCGCTAGAGGCGGGCGGCGCGTTGTTGCAAAAGCGCGTCGGCTATGACAAGCGCGGCCATCGCTTCCACCACAGGAACAATGCGCGGGCATAGGCACACGTCGTGCCTGCCCTGAATCTTCAAATTTGTTTCTTCAAATTTATCGCCCTTGCGTTTGACTGTCTTTTGCTCGGCGAACACGCTGGGCACTGGCTTTACGGCCACCCTAAAAATTATCGTGTCGCCGTTTGACATTCCGCCCAAGAGGCCGCCAGCGTTGTTTGTCGTAAATTTTGCCTTTGAGCCTTTTACCTTAATCTCGTCGTTGTTTTGTGTTCCGGTAAGGTCCGCGACGGAAAAGCCCGCGCCAAATTCTATGCCTTTGACCGCGCCAATGCTGAGCATGGCGGCGGCCAAGGCCGCGTCAAGCTTTTCAAAAACAGGCTCTCCAAGTCCGGCCGGAACGCCCTTTATTTGACATTCCACTATGCCGCCGGCGGAATCTCCGGCCGCCCTCAAGGCCTCGATTTTTTCCTGCATGGCGCGGGCGGCGTCAAGGTCTGCCGCGCGCAAAGGGTTTTGTTCGATTGCCTTAAGGTCAATTTTATTGCAAGAAATTCCCGCGGCGCGCAAAGTGTAGGCTGTGACCGAAAATTTTTTGCCGAACGCCTGTTCCAAAAATTGCAGGGCCACCGCGCCCGCCGCCACGCGCGCGCAAGTCTCGCGTCCGCTTGCCCGTCCGCCTCCGCGATAGTCGCGGAATCCGTATTTTTCCCAATAAGTGTAGTCCGCGTGGCCCGGCCTAAAAGTGTCCTTTAAGTTTGCGTAGTCGTTGGAATGTTGCGAGGTGTTCCTTATTTCAATCGCGATTGGAGTTCCCTCGGCTTTTTCCTCAAACACGCCGCTTAGAATTTCCGCTTTGTCAGCTTCGCTTCTTGCGGTGACGGCGGCGTTTGCCTTGCCGTTGATTTTGGCGCCGGGGCGGCGGCGGTCAAGGCGCTCTTGAATTTTTTGAACGTCGATTTTTGTTCCGGCAGGAACTCCATCGATGACTACGCCAAGCGCGACGCCGTGGCTTTCGCCAAAAGTTGTGGCCCTAAAAATTTTTCCAAATGTCGATCCGCTCATAATTTTAACCCAAATTGTATTGCCGGCGAGATTGAAAATTGGTCGCTAAAGTACCAAGAGTCCATTCCGCCGTGTTTGTATCCCGAAGCGAACAAATTTTCGTTCAAGTTCATAATGTGGTAGCTTAATTCAAGCGCGGTGAAAAATTGAATGCGCTTGGCCGGTTTTATAGAAAGCATGAAGCGAGTTGACGGCACCAGGCAAAAAGACCAGTCGTCGGCAAAAAGCGTATCCCAGATGTAGCTGTAGTTAGTAAAGCGGACAAAGCGCGCGTAGGCTTCCGCGTTGAGCATGACAGGGCCGCAAAAACAATGCTGCGTTCCGATTCCCAAACTGAACGATTGCTCTGTGGTGAAATTTTTTGTATTGAATCCGACAAGCGTGCTTAAATAAATTTTTTGCAGGCCGCTTGTCATTCCAAATTCCCAATAGCCTTCGGTGTCGATGTGCGTTCCAAAACTCATGTGCGAGACGTCGGTGTTCTTTAACTTGCCGTCCTTTATCGCAAGGCGCGCGTCAAAGCCCGTGAGCTTTTTGCAAGAAGCGGGGCTTCCGTCCGATTTTGCCAGCGCCTTTTCACCAGCGTCAAAACTGTATACGCTCGCGATGTGGGCGCCAGCGACCTTTTTGCTGATTACGCCCAGGAACGTTCCGTCCGAGGCGTATCGTTCGATTGTGATTCTTATCGGAGTGGGAACAAGTGAATCCCTGTAAATCAAGAGAGAGAAATTTTTTGAGTGGGGAAAGCCCAGCGAAATGGGGCCGAAGTTTCCGATTGGAATTTGCCATGCGGCCAATGGCGCCCTTGTTTGCCTAAAGTCAAGGACGCCGTCGTAAATTTTTGCGTAGATGTTTCCCATGTCGTCGATGACGGCGCCGTTGAAGACGCCCTTGATTCTGAAGATTGAGCTTTGGCGGTCGGAAAACAAGTCAATTTCGTCAAGCGCCATGAGCCACGACAAGTAGGATTGCATCGCGTGCATGTCGACAAACGAATTCAAGCTACGTTCGATAAAGACATTGGTCTTTCTGTCCGCGTTCTTTTTTATCGAAGCGAAAAATTTTCTTATGACGGAAACAGACTCGTCGTGGCTCGGCGAAGAGCCGTGCAAAATTCTTTCAACCTCTTGTTCCCTTGTGGAAGGAAATTCCACGCTGATGGTCTTTGCCAATTTTTTGTGCAGGGGGAACCAGCTTTTGTAAAATTTTTTTGGCGTTGGATTTATGGCCGCAAGGCTGTCGCCGATTTTTGACGGTATGAAGGTTCCAGTGTTGAACGGAACGTATTCGCGGCCCAAAAGTTTTTTGTAAAGAAAATTCATTTTAGGAATGTATTCCCTTTGGTAAACGTCCAGGTCGTCGCAGTTCCAGGAATTTATAATCGCTTTTGTAATTCCAAATTTTGTGAAGTGCCATTTTTTTTCATAGGGAGGAACGCTGGGGACGATGTCCTCGCCGTTGACGATGTTGAAGATGAAGTTGTATCTTTCGTCATGGGCGTCTTGGCGCGTCGTGACGTTTGGCGCCGCGAATGTGTAGGTGAAGACTCTGTCGGTGGAAACCATTTCTTTGTCCGCCAAGAGAGCGCTCAAGAGATTCGCCGCGGCCGCTCCGCGCGAATGTCCTGTTATTAAAAGAGAAGATTTTTTTAAGTCCAAGTTGCGCGCGCCAGCATAATTTGTGAGCGCTTCCATTATTTGGCTGACGGCTCTAAAAAAGCCTTCGTGGTAGTCTTTTTCTTTCGCGTTTTTGTCGCGCAAAAGCGCGTTCCAAATGTTTATGTTTGAAAGCCATTCCTCTTCGTTTCCAGGAGTTCCTCGAATGAGCACAAAAATCAAGTCGCGGCCTGACGGCAATCTTTTTTTTGCAAGAGAAAAGGCTGTTTGGTTTATTCCGTAAATGTCGTCTGTGTAGTCGATGTCGTAATGCCATTCGATGCTGTCGTAAGCCACGCCAAATTTTGAATAGGCTTGGCAGATTATGTCTTCTTGATTCTTAGGATGCTGGTCGTAAGAAACGGCGCAAAGGGCGCCGGCCGCTCTGGCGAGCTTGTGGTTGTATTTTGGCTCGCCAAAGGGCTCGAACCACGAATCGTTCCATTCTAGCGTTACGGGAACGAGCGTGGATTTTTCCGCTCCGTATCCCGCTATGTCTACAACCACTTTTTCGGCGGAACAAAGACCGCCCAGCAAAAGCAAGCAAAGAAATGCGATTTTCTTCATTGCGATATATTAGCGCATTTCTTTGGCTTTTGCTAGTCGGTCGGCGCTTGGCGGCGGGTCAATACTTGTCGCCAAAAACTTCCTTTAGCGCCGCGACAAGGTCGTTGTTGGTAAAGAATTTTTCGTAGCTGTCTCCGCTCAAAAGGGACTTGTCGACCTCGGCGCCGCCTTCGACTGTCTTGCTAAAGTCTTGCGCGCTCAAACGGCTGTTGACCGAAAGATGGTATGGAAAGCCGTCCGCCGTGACGCCCTGGCCGACAATGCAGCTTCCGCCGCCGGAGCGTTCGCCGATAATTTTAACGCCGCGCTCCTTGGCATAGAAGGGCATGGCGTTTCCGCAAGAGAATGAGCTGAACGAAGTTAAGACCGCCACGTTCAAGCCGCGGCATGTCGCCGACCTTGTTCCAAATAACTTCTCGCGGTAAGCGGCGTCGGTGTCGTTGACCATTCCGTCAAGGTTCAAGTCGGCCTTTACAAATTCGTGGTTTTTGGCGCCGGTGTGGACGTCGTCGCAATACAAGTCGCCCCTTCCTGTGATGAGGTAAAGGATGTACTGCATGACAGGCTTCGCGCCGCCGCCGTTGCACGAGCCGTCGATTAGGACAGTCGTGACGTTTTCGTATCCAGATTTATGAAGGATGTAATAGAAGGCCTTGTAGAACAGGGTTATCGTGTCGTTTGGCATGGCGACGGTGTCGGGGTCCGGCTCTGCGGTGGCGTTCGCGTAATAAGAGTTCCAGCCGCCGGCCTGGTTAAGTGAAAATCCGTCAAAGCGGATTATGAGAGTTTTTCCGCTGTCAATAAGCTCCAAAGCTTTGTTGGGGTATAGGTTGCCATTGTTGTCTATCAATTCTTTTTGCTTTCGCCACCAGTTTAGGCTGTTCGTTTGTTTGATGGAGGATTTTTTTCTGTCATATTTCCATTTTCCGCTGCAGCCGTTTGCGATTATGTCGTTGACCGCGTTTTTTATTTTCGCGTTGTTGAAAATGACGCTGTCGTTCCACTTTACGCTTGCGTGCTGGTCGCCGTAAGTGTAATAGGTGAGCTTGGCCAAGCCCTTTAGGTAATCTGCGTAATTTGAGGACTTGAGCAGAGCCTTTGTTTCGGGATCGTAAAGCGTGAGCATGGCGTCAAACGAAAGCGCGTCGGCGGCCGCGACGACGTCGGCCTTTGCGTAGCCGTCCCCTCCGTCCGCAAAGCCGTAGTAGCCTGGCTTTCCGTAAAGGTTGTCATGGGCGAAGCAAAGCAAGTTGTAGCTGGCCTCAATCAATTCTAATGGGCGCTTGTTCAAGTCGGAATACCAAGGGCTGTTCCTGAGCGATTCGTATTCGCAGTTTTTGTCGTAGTAATAAAAATTTTTTCCGTTGTAAAGGATTTGCATGTTTTTGAGCGCGCAAGCGAACAGTTGGTTTAACACGCAAACAGGCGCGTAGGCGTCGTCAATTCCGCCGTAAATCTTAAAGCCGTATTTTCCCAACTCGAACGTGGCCGCCCTCTGGCCGTCATAGGCCTTTTTTGCGTCTGTCATCACGCCCTTGCCAAACACCATGCTTGGGTCTGGCGACAAATAACCGGCCCACGCGGAGCAGTAAATCGTGTTGGTCACTGTGTTCACGACAATCGGGAATGTTTTTTCCAGCGCGTAGCCGACTATTGTGTATTCGCCGTTCGAATAGCTTGCGCTTTCAATCTTTATGTCGCAGAGAGCTTGCAGCCAGTATCGGACGCCCGCGTAAGGGACGTATTCGTTTTTGTTGTATATGCGAGTGAACAACGTAAACTCGACATTGTTGTCCGATGCGTACAAAAAGGGAACGGAGCGGGTTTCAAAATTCGTGTTTTCCTCTTTTGGCGAGCCTGAAAGGATGTAAATGTTGTCGCCTTCGTTCGCGCAGGACGAAAGCGAGAGCGCCAAAGCGGCGGCCGCGGCAAAAAACAAAACGCTGGTTTTTTTCATAAAACTCTCCTTGTAACGATAACAAGCATTATAAGGGCCGCCGCTCTTTTTGTCAATTTTTTGGGGGAACAGTCGGGCTTTGGCAGTTGAATTTGTTTGCCAAATTCATTAAAATATTTGCTAATATTTTCCGCAAAATGCGGGGGCCTTAGGAGGTTTGTATATGTTGAAGTTGAAAGGAACTTTTACCGCCATGATCACGCCGATGAAGAAAAACGGCGCCGTTGACTACGAGGGATTCCGAAAACATATAAAAAACCAGCTCAAGGCGGGAATCGACGGCTTGGTTCCCCTTTGCACAACAAGCGAAACACCGACTCTTGACGAGGACGAAGAGGACAAGATGATTTCCATTATAATGGAAGAGCGCGCCGCGTTCAAAAAGGCGACAGGAAAGAACATTCCAATCATCATCGGAACTGGAAGCAACAACACTCGCGACGCCGTCCGCTACACCCAGCGCGCCAAGGAAGCCGGGGCCGACGCGGCTTTGGTCGTCACGCCCTATTACAACAAGCCCAGCCAAGAGGGAATCTACCGCCACTTTGCCGCCGTTAGCAAAGTCGGCCTTCCGATTTTGGTATACAACATTCAGGGACGAACGGGAACAAACATTGCCACGGACACTTTGGCGCGCATCGCGGACTTGCCCAACATCATCGGCGTCAAGGAAGCCAGCGGAAACATCAACCAGATGGCCGACGTTCTTGCCAAGGTAAAGGCCAAGCATCCAAACTTCGCGGTTCTTAGCGGAGACGACGGATTGACTTTGCCGCTTTTGTCTTTGGGCGGAGACGGAGTTGTTTCGGTTGTTTCCAACTTGGCTCCCAAAGAAGTAAAGGCTATGGTTGACGCCGGCCTTAAAGGTAAGTTCGACGAGGCGCGCAAAATGCACTTCCGCTTGCTTCCGATTTTCAAGGCGGCCTTTGTTGACGGAAACCCGACTTCCATCAAGTACGCGATGAACCTCAAAGGCCTTCCGGCCGGAGGAGTGCGCGCGCCGCTCGTTGAAGTGAACGCAAACGCCAAGAAGGTAATCAAGGCCGCATTGCAGGCTTGCAAACTATAAGAACGGTCAAGGCCCGCTTCGCTTAAAGCCTTGACTCGTTCTTTTTGTGGCGCGACTAAAATTATCGCGCCGCAATAATGGAGGAAACTATGGAAAATAATAGAATTGATGTTGGCGTTTTGGGCGCGACCGGAATGGTCGGCCAGCGCTATGTTAAGCTTTTGGAAAACCATCCGTGGTTCCGCGTAACTTATGTCGCGGCCAGCCCCCGTTCCGCCGGAAAGCCCTACCGCGAGGCCGTGGCCAACCGCTGGCTTATCGGAGCGGAAATCCCCGCCGACGCCGCCGACTTGATTGTCCAGGACGCCAACGACGAAAAGGCGGCTCTTGGAAAGTGCAAGTTTGTCTTTAGCGCGTTGGAAATGTCCAAGGACGAAATCAAGGCCTTGGAAGAGCGCTACGCCGCCCAAGGAATCCCGGTCGTTTCAAACGCCAGCGCCAACCGCTGGACGGAAGACGTTCCGATGCTGGTTCCCGAAATCAACTATTCGCACCTTGACGTTATCGCGGAGCAAAAAAAGCGCCACGGCTGGGACAAGGGCTTTATCGTCGTTAAGCCAAACTGCTCGCTCCAAACTTACATGATGCCGCTCCACGCGCTTATCCAAGCAGGCTATCCCGTAAAGAGAATGATTGTCACAACCGAGCAGGCTGTGAGCGGCGCGGGTTATCCCGGCGTTCCGTCGTTTGACATGATTGACAACATCGTTCCCTACATCGGCGGCGAGGAAGAAAAGACCGAAAAGGAATGCCTTAAGATTTTGGGAAAGGTCAACGGCAGCAAGATTGAAAATGCCTCAGGCCCGCTTGTTTCATCCACCTGCACCCGCGTTCCCGTAATCGACGGCCACACCGCGATCGTAAACTTGGAATTCGACTTGCCCGAAGACAAGAAGCCCAGCGTCGAAGAAATCGAGCGCGTTTGGACTAGCTACACTTCCGTTCCGCAGGAACTAAAGCTTCCCAGCGCGCCGGAACAGCCGATTGTCGTGCGCCACGAAGAGAACCGCCCGCAGCCGCGCCGCGACCGCGAGACCGGAAAGGGAATGGCCTGCGTCATCGGCCGCTTGCGCAAGTGCAACGTGTTTGACGTAAAGTTTGTCGCGCTTAGCCACAACACAAAGAGGGGCGCGGCGCTTGGCGGAATTCTCAACGCCGAGCTGCTCAAGGCGAAGGGATTCTTTGATAGTCTCTAAAAATTATTGATAAACAAAAAAAACGCCGCGATTTTTCGCGGCGTTTTTTTTGTCTTTGTCTGCGCGTTCTTTTGTTTATCCAAAATTCTACTTTAACTTTCCAGTCTGGACCAGGTCGCTGAACCAGTAGGCGCTGTCTTTGGGAGTTCGCTTTTGGGTTTCGTAGTCAACGTGAACCAAGCCAAAGCGCTCGCCGTAGCCGCTGGCCCATTCAAAGTTGTCCATAAGCGACCAGTAGAAGTAGCCGCGAATGTCGGCTCCGGCTTTGATCGCCTTGCCAAGCTCTTCCAAGTAGGCGCGGACAAAGTCGATGCGCTGGATGTCGTGACACTTTTTGTCGGGGCTAAGGTTGTCGGCGCAGCTTATGCCGTTCTCTGTGATGAAGATCGGCTTTTTGTAGCGTTCCCAAATAAATTGGAAAAAGTGGTTCATCGACTTTGGCGTTACCGGCCACTTGGCGTGCGTGGCGGGATATCCGTGCGGGAAGTCCTCTACGCCAAAGCCGTTCTTTTTTTCTTGGGCGGTCTTGGGCGCGCGGATTGGAATACCTTCGTAGATGTTTTGGCCGTGGAAGTCAACCGGGGTTGAGATTATTTTCATGTCGCCCGGAAGAATTTTCGGGAAGTCTTTGCCAAAGGCCTTTTGCGCGCCGGCGGGGTAGCGGCCAAAGTAAATCGGGTCGCACCAGTAGGTAAGGCAGTGGCCCATAAAGAGGCCGCTTCCTTTTTGGAAGCCGTATTTTTCGCCAGGCTCGCGCTCGTAAACTTCGACCGATTTTTTAAAGGCCTCGATGTCTTCCTTGCTTTCCGAGACTGGGTAGTTTCCAAAGCCGGTGTGGGCCAGGCAAATCTTTGCCTTGGGAGCGGCCGCGCGAATCGCTTGCGCCATCGTTCCGTGCGCAAGAAGAATGTTGTGCGCCACATTCAAGACTTCCGCCTGCTGAAGCTGCAAGCCCGGGGCCATCCAGCCCACGTAGCCGCCAAGAACGCAAGGCATTTCGTTAATAGTAAAAAAGTTTTGGACGCGGTCGGAAAATTTCCTTACTACAAGGTCTGTGTACTCCGCGGCCCAGTAACGGATGTCGCGGTTCCGCCAGCCGCCCTTTCGCTCAAGCTCAAGCGGCAAATCCCAGTGGTAAAGGGTAAGCCAAGGCGTGATGTTCTTTGACAAAAGCTCGTCGATAAGGCGGTCGTAAAAGTCCAAGCCCTTTTGGTTGGGCGTTCCGTGAATCGCGTTTCCTCGGCTGTCGGGACTGTAGTTCATGACGCGCGGCCAAGAGACGCTAAAGCGGTAGTTTGGAATTTTTAGGTCCGCCAAAATTTTTACGTCGTCCTTGTAGCGGTGGTAGTGGTCGCACGCCGTTTCGGGCGAGGCGCCCCAAAGAGTTTTTCCGGGCCATCTTGAAAATTGGTCCCAAATGCTGGGCTGCTTGCCGTCCTCAAAGGCGGCTCCTTCAACTTGGGCCGCGG
>CADBBB010000025.1 GCA_902792795.1 uncultured Spirochaetaceae bacterium
TGTTGCAATCGCGGAATACATAGACTATTATAACAACAAGCGAATACAGGCCAAAACAAAATGGATGCCTCCTGTAAAATACAGGGAAGCATCCATTCAATCTGCCTAGTTCATAATATGTGTCCAGAATTATGGGTACATATCATTTTGGGCGGCTTTTTTTTTGCGCGCGAAAATTGCGCAAAATCTTAAAAATGCGCTATAATAGGAATGGAGACAAATATGGAATACGAAGTTCATTTTACATGGGATTCCGAAGCCAGCGTATGGATTGCCGAAAGCAAAGACATTCCAGGCCTTGTTTTGGAGGGCGGCTCTTTGGACGCTCTTATGGAACGAGTCCGCTATGCCGCTCCAGAACTGTTGGATTTAAATTCCGCTAAAAAGTTGCCGTCCATTTTGTTTAAGGTGGAACGACGCGAAAAGGTTTTTGCGTAAATGGCGGAATACGAAAAAAAAGTTCGTGAAATCCTCCTAAAGAACAATTGCCGCTTTGTCCGTCATGGCAAGGGCGACCATGACATATATTACAGCCCAATGACACAACGAAATTTTACAGTCGATTCAAAAATCAAGTCCCGCCACACCGCCAACGCCATAATGAAGCAAAGCGGAATCGACCATCATTTTTAATTATTCCTTTAGAATCTTGTCCAGCGCTTTAGTCATGGCGCGGCGAACGTCGTCAACAACTTCTTCGGTTATTTGCGCGCGAATCCGCTCGTTTTTGGGCGTCTCTTCTATGACAATTGGCTTTGTGTCGTGGGGAACGAAAAGCTGATAAACTTCAACACCTAGGGCGGCGGCAAGCTTGGAAAGAGATTTTTTGCTGACCCATTTTCTATGGCCTTCGATGCCGTTCACCAACTGAACGGAAACTCCCGCTTTTTCCGCCAACGCCTCTTGCGTCATTTTTCCGCGATATTTCTTAATATTTGAGGAAAGAACGTTTGCCAACTCAATTTCTGTCATACCTACTTATAGTGGAATTTTATTAATATATACACTTGCTTTTAGGATAATTATGCGCTATTATACTAATAGTGTAATTTCTTTTTTTACACTTATTGGAGGAAGTAAATGAGCGCAATGAACGACGTAGAAAAAAGCGTAAAGGACTACAACACAGAAACCGCGACAACGTGGAAAATTGAGTCCGCAAAATTAATCGACCAATACAAAGACAACAAAAAGGATTTTGAAAAATCCTTCATGACGTTGTCGGAAGAGGCAGCGGAGTCCTAAGAAACATCAAGACAGAAGACTTTCCGAATTTTGCGGAATATGTCAGAAAAAATCTTTCTAAAATAGAAGACGGAAGCTACGACATATTTTCCGTAAAAGAATTTTCCGGAAAAAAACCGACATCGTTCATCTCAAAAATTTGCCACATCGTAAATCCAAAAGTCTACCCCCTAATCTGGGACACGAACGTAAGAAAAGCCTTAAAAATAGGCGAGAGCAAAAAGAAATGGGATGAAAAAATTTCTGAATTACAGAAACAGCAAAAAAGCAAAAAAACTGCAGAGTTATATGAGTACGATTCAGAACTTTGGTCTGGAGAAACCGTATAAATAGTTATTCAGGAGGTAATTATATGAATAAACTTATTTTTGGTTTGGTTGGTTGTGTAGTAATTCTTGCGTCTTGCTCAAATTCAGCGGGAAATCCTGCGTTGGCGTTGATTCCGCCAACCGATCCTACGCAGCAGGAGACGACAAGTACAACGACAACTCCTACACAAGAGGAAGTTCAGTATCCTAAAAAGTCAACAGTTTATCAGGAAGACAACGCTGGAACTTACAAAGTTGATTTTTCAAGTGAAGTTGATTTGACAGGTTATCACGAAATTCCGAAAGATCCGGAATATGGCATCAACTGGGTTTACATCAGCAAGTCAACTTATGATAAGATGCTTACAGAAACAAATCCTAAGTATAAGTATGTTGCCATAAGGTGGTTTGACTGCGATTATGAAAACACACTAGGGTATGTCGTCTCTTGTTTTTCAAGCACAGCAAATAGAGGTGAAGGTTTCTATAAGTGCATTCCTTATTTGAGAAATGACGTTAGTTCTCGCGCTGTCACTGGCGGAGAGAAATTTTGGATTATGACTTCAGATAAACAAACTCTTTTTGATGACGAGCCAGTTTGCTTCTACTTCACATACCCTAAAACAGAAACTGAAATCGAAAGTACAAAATTTATGGGTAACGAAAATCATCTGGAGAAGTACTTTCCAGAATGGAAGTATTTGGAGCGTTAAAAGATTAAAGTCATAATAAAACACCCTGTGAGCTTTTCAAATTATTGTTTTGCAGGGTGTTTTTATGTTATCGGCAAAAGCCCTCCATACAAACAACAAGCGCTCCTGCAACTTTTCCCTAAAAATTCTTTACGATTTTTCCAAAAAAACGCTAAAAAATGAATAAAAATTCCTACCTTATAGTCGGAGGAAAAAATGATTTCGACTATAAAGCCATTTGAAGAGTTGGAGTTCACCGACGACTTCATGTTTTACCAGGTCTTGCAAAACGACGAAATTTGCAAGAAACTTTTGGAGCGCTTGCTCAAAGTAAAAATCGATCGGATTGTTCGGCAAGAGCTTCAAAAAGAGCTCAAGCCTTACTATGGTTCAAAAGGCGTGCGCCTTGACGCGTACATCAAAGACAGCGGACGGATTTTCAACATAGAGATGCAGCAAGTTTCCAACGAAGGGCTTCCCAAACGAACGCGATACTACCAATCGATGATTGACGCGGACTGTCTTTTGAAAGGTTCCGATTACGAGGAATTAAATGAAAGTTTCATTATTTTCATTTGCAAGGAAGACCCCTTTGGCGCGGATTTGCCGGTCTACACATTCCAAAACATTTGCGCGGAAAAATCCGGGCTTGCCCTAAATGACGGCGCAAAAAAATTCTTTTTCAACGCGGCCTCGGCGGAAAACGAAAAAGACCTTGCAATAAAAGCCTTCTTGAATTATATTAAAAGCAAGGAGCCGCAAGATCCGCTCACGGAACAGATTGAAGAATGCGTTGAACGGATCCGCCTTGCGGAGGCTTCCAAGGGGGCGTACATGTTTGAATCGCTTAGAATACGCGACAGCATTATGGCTGGCAAAAAAATGGGCCGCGAGGAAATGGGCGTCGAATCCGCCAAAAACCTTTACGCCAACGGCGTCTCCATTGAAATAATCGCAAAATCGCTTGGCATGACAGAAGACCAAGTAAAAGAAATTGTGAGCGGCGCCGAAGCGTCCGCTTAAAGCCGCCGCCCTACCCCGCCACAAAAACAAAGGCCGTCCGAAAACCGGACGGCCTTATCGTTTCACTCCCCAATGCGAGCGGTCAAGGCGCGCTGCGCTTAAAGCCTATGACTCGCTCGCTTTGCGGATTTACATTTCATTATAAATCCGCAATTGGACTTCCGCAACCTGGATGCGCGGCTTCCCATGCGGCGGCGACGCGCAAAATCTTTGCCTCGCTGAACATGGGGCCGGCGAACTGGATGCCGACCGGCATTGAGTCGCTGTCTCCGCGCTTGGCGGCCGCCGCGAATTCTCCGTCAAAGCCTTTAGTGATTCCGGCTTCGACGCCCGTTCCGCTTGTGTGGCCGGCGGGAACGCTTAGCGACGGAATGCGCGCCAAGTTTACGAATGTCGTGAACAAGTCGCTTAGGTACATCTCCAGCGGGTCGTCGACTTTTTGGCCCAGCTTAAAGGCGGGCGTCGGGCACGTGGGGCAAAGAACCAAATCGTAGCTCTTGAAAAGTTCCGCCATCTCGCGCTGGATTCTCGCGCGCACGGTCATTCCCTTTTTGTAAGTGTCGCCGGAAAACTGTTCCGACAAAACATAGTTTCCAATGACGATGCGGCGCTTGACTTCAGGGCCAAAGCCCGCGCTGCGGGTGTCAACGTAAAGTTCGTCGTAGCCGTTCCCCTTGTCGACGCGCGCGCCGTAGCTAATTCCGTCAAAGCGGCTAAGGTTGGACGCCGCTTCCGACAAAGCGATGACGTAATAGCTTGCGATTGACGCGTCCAAAATCGGAAGGTCAACCACTTCAATCTTGGCGCCTTTTTCCTCAAACCATTTTCTTGTCTGCTCAAAGACAACGCCAACGTCGGGCAAAAGGCCCTTGCTTTCCAAAAACTGTTTTGGAATCGCGATCTTTAGTTTTGAAAATTCTTCCGCGGTGAACGGAGCCAAATTCTTCAGCTCGTCTTTTTGCGGAAGGTCGGCGGAAGTGTCGTCGTAAAAATCCGCTCCGGCCAAGACGCTCAATGTTTGGGCGATGTCGCTGGGCGTATGTGCGATGATTCCAACTTGGTCGAGGGAACTTCCGTAGGCGACGACGCCCCAGCGGCTAAGAACGCCGTAAGTGGGCTTAAGGCCGTAGACTCCGCAGTAAGAAGCGGGCAAACGAACCGAGCCGCCCGTTTCCGTTCCCAAGCCAAAGAGCGCTTGGTTGGCCGCGACGGCGGCAGTCGAGCCGCCCGAAGATCCGCCCGAAACGTACTGGCGGTTTATTGGATTGCGAGTGGGGCCGTAGGAAGAATATTCGGTTGACGAGCCCATCGCGAATTCGTCCTGGTTGCAGCGGCCAAGCGGAATCGCGCCGGCGGCCTTAAGTCGCGCGATTACCGTCGCGTCGTAGGGAGCGACATAGCCGTTCAATATTTTTGAAGCGCAAGTGAGGCGCTTTCCTTTGACAGAGATGTTGTCCTTTACGGCGAAGGGAATTCCCAAAAGGGGCTTTTTCTCAAAGAGCGCGTCAAGCGTTCCTGCTGAACGGGCGGCGGCAATTTCTTTGTCGGCCTCTTGCGCCAAAGAAAGAACGTCGTCGTACATTTCCAAAAAAGCGTTCAAGGGCAAGGAAGATTTTTTGTCCGCCTCAAAAGTGTCCAAGGATTTTTTTACAAGCGACTCCGAAGTCGCGCTTCCGTTTTTAAGCGTCTCTCTGGCCTGATTGATGCTGTTCATATTTTCCTCTAAAAATTATCGTTTACCCAAAACTGCCGCGCAGGAGGCGCGGGCAATGCGCCGCGAGAATCGCTCAAGCGATTTCTCGCATCCTGACAAAAAACGCAGGAGGCGTTTTTTTCAGGCTCCCTCTCCCAAAACCTTGGGTACTTGGAAGTAGCCGTCCATAAAGTTTTCGGTGACTTTTTTTACGTCGGGAATGTCAAGGCCGGCGACCACACTGTCTTCGCGCAAGGCCTCGGCCTGGGTGGAAGGATAAGCGTCATAGGGATTTTCGCTGTCGTCGTATTTAGAAAGAATGTCAAAGTATCCTACAATGTCGTCAACTTGCTTTTTGAGCGTGGTCAAATCAGTACTTTCGGGCGAAAGGCGCGAAAGATAAAGCAACTTTTCTAGCGTGTCGTTGTCAACCGTTTTTTTGTTTTCCATAGAAGAACATTGTAGCGAATTTGGCCTTTGGTGGCAATGGGGGATGTCTACTCCGCTACGCCCCCGCATTGCCAGCGCTCGCGCGTAAAAAAAACAAATGTATAGCGCAAAACAAGAAAGCTCGCAAATTTTTTTTACGATTTCCAAAAATTTGCGCTAATTTTTTAAATAAAATTTATACCTTATAGTAAAGAAAAATAAGGAGGTATTTTATGAAAAGAAAACCTTTTGACGAGCTTACGTTCGCGGACGACGGAATGTTCCAAACCGTCATGAAAGACCCGGAGATTTCGGCGGAACTGGTAGAACGCTTGCTAGGCGTCCGCGTCAAGCAAGTTGAGTATCCGGAGCTTGAAAAAGCAATCGAGCCCTACTACACTTCCAAGGGCGTGCGGCTGGACGTTTACCTAAAGGACGAGAACAAAGTGATTGACGTGGAGTTGCAATCCTATCCGCAAAAGGCCTTGGGCAAGCGAATGCGCTACTACCAGTCGATGGTGGACTGCGACTCTCTTATGAAAGGACAGCCTTACACCAAGCTAAAGGAAAGCTATATTTTGTTCATCTGCAAATTCGACCCATTCCACAACGAAAAGAAAAAAGGCTACGGCCTCCCCCGCTACACATTCCAAAACACTTGCGCGGAAAATAATTCGGTGAATTTAGATGACAAAACAGTAAAAGTGGTATACAATGCTAAAGCGTACGAGAGCGTGAAGGATCCAAAAGTCCGCGCGCTTTTGCGCTTTATCCAAACCAACGAACCTGGCGAGGACGACTATTCAAAGCGACTTTCCGAATTCGTGGAGAGGACTAAGAAAAACGAAAAATTCAGGAAGGAATACGCCGACATGAATTTGCACGATTTTGACATTATGACCGAAGCAAAAGAAGAAGGCATCGCCGAAGGAGAGGCAAAAAAAGCCTTGGAAGCCGCGCTTACGCTGATTCGCGACTACAACGAGACTCCTGAAGTCGCCGCGGAAAAAATGGGCGCGCCGTTGGACTTGGTTCTTGAAGCGCTAAAAGAAAGCGTCACGGAGTAAATTTTTCTGCATATAATTCTACAAAAATAAAACAGGCCGCCCCGCGATTGATTTGCAGGACGGCCCTTTTGCCAAAAGAGCTAAATTACTACGCGCTCGCGCAAACATGAACACGGCAGCGACCGCAGGTCGCGGTGAAACCGCTCGCAACAACGATTATTGTCTTTACTACAATAATACGAGCAGCTTAGTTGCTTACGCACAAAGCCGGCACAACACCGCCCTTATCGCTATTGGCGTCGAAGTTGAAGTAGGCATAGCCATCGAAGTTGACGCGGCGCACGGCGCTGTCGTTCTCATAGTAAGGAGAGCGCGACCACCACCAACCGCCCATGCCCGCCGTCGACTTTTGGTTCGCTCCGCTAGCCTTGGCGTAGTTCGTAGTTTGACGGATGCGCGCGCTTTCATTATGCGTTCCGTCGCCTTTATAAGCGTCGAAAACATCGAAGCCGTAGGCGCTTGTCGTCACTTCCCGCTCACTCAAAAGAAAGACCTTGTCGGTAGTGGGCGTGTCGCTGGCGTATTGGTTGTTTCCGCTGTTCCACTCTGTGGCGTTGGCGTCGGGATTGGTCGAACGCGCGCTGTTATCCACGCTCGCGGTCGCGATTGCAGACTGTTCCGCATCTGTAAAGGCGGTCTTTAAAAAGCCTCCCGAACCGCTGTGGTCGCTGTCCGCGGCGGAATTGGCGTTGCTGTTGAGCCACTTTCGTATTTCCGAATTTTGGTAGTTGTTCTTGCTCGCGTCATAACGCTTTCCGATTAGGACGCTTTCCGCAAGCAATAGCTTTTTGCCAGCTGTTTCGTTGTAGTTTGTCGTAAGAACGCGCCACTTGATTGGCTCAACCTTGTAATACTTGTCGCTCAGCTTTGCGTACCAATAACCGTCGCTTCCCATATAGTAGGTGAGCTCTCCGACAGCAAGGCTTTTGTTTTGGTCAATGGAGACACCGTCTGCCTTTAGCGTCTGCGGCCAGGAGCCAAAGGTCACAATGTCGTAAGAGGTCGAATTAATTTCTTGGCTCCCTGTGACAGTATAAGGAGAGCTGGGCCTTGCGGGGCTAAAGGTCGCGCTCACGGTCACGTCTTGCGCGGGCATCGTGAATGTTCTGCTGTTGCCTGTTCCGCTGACGGCCACGGAAGCGCCACCCTCGGCAGTAACGGCCAGTGTATCAAGTTTGTAGCCAGACGCGGGGCTTATCGTAAGGGTCACGGTTTCGTCCTTCGCGGCGTTCGTCTTGTCGGCGGTCACGCTTCCGTTTGTCATTCCAGACGAAATTGTCACGGTGTATTTTGCAACCGGCACATAAACCACCTGCGTATCGCTTCCGTTGGAGCACGCCGTCATTCCAAAAGCAAACGCCGCGCAAACGAAGAAAGCGCCAAGCGCGCGGACTGTTTTGTTCTTAAGAGTTTTCACTTTTATTCCTCCATACATTTGAAAGGTTTAAAAAACAAAAAGCCCGCGTCGCAAGGGCAAAAGCGTCCTTACAACGCGGGCTGTGTTTTAAGCATTTAAAGAGTATTCCTCTATTGATTGATTGATTGATTGATTGCACCGCGCGCGCGGATTTTTGTCAATCCCTTTGAGCAACTTTTTGAGAAAATTTTTCGGTGTTCCGCCATGCGCGCGACTTTCATAATGCCGCTATTATAACGCGGGAACGGGGAGAAGGTCAAGTTTGCGGCTGAGAAGGCCAGCCGCAGCCCCCGCGACGCCCCCTACATCACAAGAACGATTTCTGTCTTGGCCGTAAGTTCCGACTCAGGAATGAAATTTCCTTCCATCTTCTTTCCATTGACAGTAAGCTCCTTGCAGCCGGACTGAACGTGGTCGGGATTCTTGACCGTGATGCTAAGCTTGCAGCCCCTAAAGTCTTTTTGCGCGGTAAAGCCGTCCCACGAAGAAGGAATTGAAGGAGAAAGCTTAAGGCCGTCAAGATTCGGCCTCATGCCAAGGATTCCTTCGACGCAGCCGACCATAACGGTTGACGCGGTTCCCGTCAGCCAGTGAACGTGCGAGCGTCCAAAGTGGGGGCTTGCCTTTCCTTCGGTGAACTGGCCGTAGCAGTAAGGCTCAAGCTTTCTGATTTCGGCTTTGTCGTTTTGGGCGGAAGGAGCGTTCTCCATAAAATATTGGAAAGCCCTGTCTCCGTGGCCGCGAAGCGCTTCGGCAAGAATAATCCAGCCCTGGGACTGCGAGAAGATTCCTGCGTTTTCCTTGGCGCCTTGGTTGTAGATTACGGCGAGCGCTCCTTCAAAGGCATGCTTTTGATAGGGCGGATCCATGAGGACAAGGCCAAAATCGCTGTTCAATTGTTTGTTAACGTTTTCAAGCGCGGCGTCAGCCTGCTCGGCGGACGCAAGGCCTGAAATAACGGCCCAGCTTTGGGGGTTAAGCCACATGTTCGCTTCGGGATCGTTTCGGCTTCCGATGACTTCTCCGCGCTCGGTGAAGCCGCGGATAAAGCGGTCCTCGTTCCAGCAAAGCTTTTGGATTTTTTCGCCAAGCTCCTTTTGCGCCTTGTCAAGGAAGGCGACATATTCTGAGTCCTTTTTGTTTTGGGCGAACTCGCGCAAAATCGTCATCGCGTAGTAATACTGGAGCGCGACAAAAGAAGACTCGCCGTTGGCGCCAAGGCGAAGGCAGTCGTTCCAGTCGGCGTAGAGGCCGGCGGGAATTCCGTGCGGTCCAAGATGCTTCATGGAAAAATCGACGGCCCGCTTCAAGTGCTCGTAAACCGTTCCTTCATCTTTATTTGCAAAGGGAATGACCTCGTCAAGGAAGGCGACGTTTCCAGATTCCGCGATGTACTTGTAGACAGTCGGGAAAAGCCAAAGCGCGTCGTCGGCCCTGTAAGCGGGATGACCTGTCTCGCGAACGTAAGACTCGTCGTCGGGCGTGTCCTCATGGCCAGCGTTGTGCGTGAACTTTACAAGCGGAAGTCCGCCGCCGTTGTCAACCTGCGCCGAAAGCATAAAGCGAATTTTTTCGGCGGCCATCTCCGGCTCAAGGTGAATGACACCCTGAATGTCTTGAACAGTGTCACGGTATCCGTATCCGTTCCTCAAGCCGCAGTAAATGTAAGAAGCCGCGCGCGACCAAGTGAAAGTCATGAAACAGTTGTAAGCGTTCCATGTGTTGATCATCGTGTTGAAGTGCTCGTTGGGAGTCTTGACTTGGAAATGCTCAAAGCGGCTGTGCCACTGCTTGACGAGCGCCTCGTATTCCTTGGCGCAAGTCAAAGACAAGTCGGCGTAGCCCGAAAGAATTTTTTCCACCGCGTCGTTCTGCTGCATCGTAAGGATAAAGGCGATTTCCTTTGTCTCTCCGTCAGCAAGCTCGATGACTGTAGACAAGGCGCCGCAAGAGTTTTCGTTGTAGCTTGCGATGTTTCCAAGGTCGCCCGACAAAACGCCGACGGGATCCTTGTAGCTGTGGTAAAGGCCAAGGAAGCCTTCCTTGTCTCCGCACCAAGAAGAAACTTTTGAGCCGACAAGCGCGAAGGCTCTTTCGGTCGCGGTCTTGTGGTCAACCTCTTCTGGAAGGCCTTCAAGGTTTCCGTGAACGGTATGAACGATTCTGTTGTCCACAAATTTTGTGCGTCCGATGTAAAGGGAATACTGGAGGTTCACCTGGTCCATCTCGTAATTGCTGTTGTTGGTGAACTCGGCAAAGCCAGTCACTGTGAGGCTTCTCTTTTTTCCAGATTTATTTGTGAGCTTTACATTCCAAACTTCATGCTCGCAGTCAAGCGGAACATAGTAAAGCGCTTCCGAATGGATTCCCGAATAGTCCGCCAAGATTTTTGTGTAGGCCGTTCCGTGGCGGCATTCGCTCTTGTATTCGCCCAGGTCTTTTCCGACAGGCTGCCATGACGCGGACCAGTAATCCTTTGAGTCGTTGTCCCTGATGTAAATGTACCTTCCGGGCTGGTCAAAGTTGTTGAACACATAGCGCAAAATTCTTCCGTTGGCGCCCGACTTTGCAAAACTGTAACCGCCCGCGTTGTTCGAAATAAGCGCCCCGTAAAGCGGCGAGCCCAAATAATTTACCCAAGGTCTTGGAGTGGCAGGATTTGTAATCACATACTCTCTTTTTTCATCGTCAAAATAACCGTATTTCACTTTTTGCTCCTTTGCTGAAAATTATACAAAAGATTTTTATTTTAGTCACTAGTTCCAGTATTTGAGGCGAACATCACTTCCTCACATACTTCGTTCCACGGCCGCTGCCTACTGTTGTGATGGCTCCGCCTTTCACCATTCTTCCTAAAACCGCTTCAACTGTGGTTGGGCTGACATCCGGCAAAAGCTGGCATATTTCCGCTTTTGAAATAGGCAGCAATGAATTCAAAACAGTAGCCTCAACGCGGGCGCTTTTTGTAACTTTATTTGAGTTGACGATTGCAAAGCGCTTGTCAAGTTCTTGATAACATTCATACAAAACGCCAAGAAAATTTTGCATGAAAGGAAAATAATTGTTCACGCTTTCATGCCAATTTTCAGACGATTCTTTTAACGCTCGATAGTACCATCCTTTGTTTTTATTTATTTGCTCCTCAAACGAAATGTATTTTCCTACATCAAATCCGTTCTTGTATAAAAGAAGAAGGGAAAGAAGACGCGACATTCTGCCGTTTCCGTCTCTGAATGGATGGACGCACAAAAAATCAAGAATGACGCAAGGAATCAAAAGAAGCGCGTTTACATTTGAATCGGAAGCCGCTTCCATAAAGGCAAGGAACAACTGTTCCATCGCCTCCTTAGTTTCAACCGCGGGAACCGGCGCAAAACGAATACTTTTTGCCCCTCGCCCGTCAATTTCAAGAATCACATTGTCTTCAGTTTTATAAGTCCCTCCATAATTGTAATCCGTCGCGGAAAGCAAAGTTTTATGAAGAGACAAAACTGTTCCTTCGTTGAAAGGAATGTTCTGATGTTCCGTGTGAATTAAATTCAACGCGTCCCTGTAGCCGGCTATCTCCCGCTCGTTGTGATTTAGCGGCGCGCTGTTTTGCTGAACAATTTGAACGATTCGTTCGTCGGTCGTCACAATTCCTTCAATTTCGTTTGAAGATTTTACCGATTGTATTTTCGCAATTTTTTCAAGTTCCGTGAAAACTTTTTTAAAGTCGTCTTTTCTGAATTGAGAAGCCGTTTTTAAAGAAGAAATGGAAGCTGTCACGTTCACCAATTCAGAAGGCAGCATTCCGTTGTTTAAAAACGAATAATCAAATTTATGCATATTGCCTCCTTATCTGCATATAAATTATACTTTTATATGCAGATAAAAGCAAGTATCTGCATATAAATTCGCAAAAAATATGCAGAAAACTTCTATCCCGCAGCGTCTGGAAGACGCGGTGAAACCGATCGAAACAACGATTATGGTCTTTGAAGCAAAAACACGAGCGGCAAAAAAAAAGCCGCCCCGCGCTTGCAGGACGACCCGTTTGCAGCTCAGCGCGCCAGCTTTTGGCCAGCTCGCAATTAACTTTCCAACTTAACCCGCGATCTCTTGCGCCTTGGGAGCGGACTTGATTTCGAGGTAGGCGTAACTGTAAAGAATTTCGGCGACGTCGTTCAAGGGCTTTCGGACGCTTACGCCCATGTTGCGGGCAAAGGCCGAGGCGGCAAGGTTGGCCTTGGGGTTCCAAAGCTTGGCGTTCTCCAAGTTGACGTAAACGCACTTTTCGCTGGCGGCGATGGCCTTGATGTGGCTGTTGAGGGCGGCGACAACTTTATCGTTCTTGGGATTGGCGACGTTGACAAGCGCGACGCGGCACTTTTTGTTGGCGGCCTTTATCGCGGCGAGAAGGGCCAGATAGTTTTTGTCAAAGGCGTCGGCGCTGTTCTGGAAGGCCGAGACGTCGTTGTCGCCAAGGTGGAGGATAATTCCTTCGGGCTTGAGGCCTGAAACGTTCTCTTCAAAATAAGCCTTGGCTTCTTTTACGCTAAGGGCCGTGGCGCTGCGGTTGTACAACTCAAAGTTGAAAGAGAAAGCCTGGGCAAGCTCGGTGACCGGGATTTCCTTGTCCATAGTTCCGCCCATAAGAACCACCTGGTTCTTTTTTGAAAGTCCGTTCAATTCCTTAAAGTTCATGTTATCCTCCTTTGAAACTTTAATAGCTTTGTTTGCGTTGATCTTAATTTTAAGCTCCGCGATTTTTTGCCTTGCGGCGTCGGAAGCCTTTTTATTGTCAAGCGACTTGTTCCTGGCGTAGACGACCACGTTGCAGAACACAATCGCAAGGTTCAAGAAATAAACTGCGAGAACATAATTGAACTGAGCGTTAATTATCTTCGCCGCAATTCCAGCCAAGTAGCCCGTGATAATCAAAGTGATGAAGGCAAGGCTTGTTCCCTTTGCGGTCCTTGCCTTGTACGCCTTGATTACATTAAGCGGCCACGAAAAGCCAAAACATAATAGCATGCAACATTCAAAGATGTGAGCCATTTCCATTTTTTTATCACCTCGTTTTTGTTTATGGCTGAATAATAGCGGAACCGAGCCAGCCTTGCAATTTTTTGAAAGTTTAAAAAACGAAAAAAAATTCGCCCGCGCTTTTTTTACTTACAAAAGGTTTTCTAAAGTTCCTCTTTTCTATATAATGAACATTATGCCGTACGAAAAAGCGCCGCAAAACCTGAACAAAATCCGCCGCGAAATGCAATGGAGCCACTTGGCACTAATCATTTTGGTCACAGTCCTTTTGTCGGCGGGCGGCGCATGGCTCAACATTCAGGCCAACGAAAAAACTTTTGACCAAACCCTGCAAGACACGGCGCGGCTTATTTCAAGCCAGTACGAATTCACAAAAGAGCTCCCGCCCGACGAGCAAGTGATTTTCCTAGACTTGATAACCAAAAGCCTTTCCGACATCGATAGAATTTCGATTGTCAGCGACGACCTTACAAGAATTTACCACACAAACCATTCTTTAATCGGAAAAAAATATTCGGGAAAGGTTCCGGTTTTTGAGGCGGGAGCGGACGGCTTTTACACCGAAGACACAACCGGTCCCTCCGGCCCCCAGCGCCGCGCCTATTCCGAGCTTTACGATTCCGACGGAAAGCATTGCGGCTTTATCATCACAATCATGCTTCGAAAGTCAATCGAATCGGTCACCCACCGCGCGGCGCTGCTTTTTGTCTTGGTGACGCTCGCGGCAATCGCGATAGAGCTTGCGCTGGCCAAGACTCTTTCGCTCCACATAAAGAAACAGTTCCTCGCCTTTGCCGAAGATTTGGAGGGAACGAAATTTTTGGTCGATTCAATGCGCGCCAACAACCACGACTTTACCAACAAGCTTCACGTGATTCTCGGCCTCTTGCAAATCGGCGAATACCAAAAGGCGCAGGGCTACATAGAAAACATTTCGATCATCCAGCGGCAAACGGTAAGCTCGGTCATGAACGCGATAGAAAACCCATCGTTCGCCGCGCTCCTTATCGGAAAAATCGCGCGCGCCTGCGAATGCAACGTCCGCTTTATCTTGGACCAAAACACGCACTTTGTTTCAAAGGACATTTACGTTCCGTCGGAAGCGCTGGTCACGATTACAGGAAACTTGATTGACAACGCGCTTGACGCGATGAACGCGCCCGCCGAAATTTCCGACTCGCCGCGCGAACTTCATTTTTGCGTGATGACCGCTCCCGGAAAAATGCTGATCACCGTAAAGGACACAGGCCCCGGAATTCCAGACGACATCGGGGAGCGGATTTTTGAAAACGGCTTTTCAACCAAAGGAAGCGGGCGCGGCGTGGGCCTCTACCACACAAAGCAGCTGGTTGAAAGTTTGGGCGGCTCGATAAGCTTTGAGTCGCAAGTTGGAAGCGGAACTTGTTTTATGGTGACGCTCGAAAGCAAAAAGGGCGCGTTGTGAGGCGGAGGCTATGAGCTACAAAGTTTTGATAATCGAAGACGACCCGATGGTCGCTATGATAAACGAGCAGTACGCCACAAAAAATCCCAACTTTGTTTCCGCAGGAATTTGCAGGAACGGAAAGGACGCGCTGGAATTTTTGTCCAATAACAAAGTTGACCTCGTTGTCCTTGACGTTTACATGCCCTACATGGACGGCGTGGAAACCCTAAAAAAAATCCGCGAGCAAAACATCCAGACCGAAGTGATTATGGTCACGGCGGCCAACGACACCGCCACTCTCGAAAAGACAATGAACCTTGGCGTGGTGGACTACCTTGTAAAGCCCTTCGCGATGGAACGCTTCCAAGTGGCGCTTGAAAAATTCGCGGCAAAGGCAAGCGCCCTTCGCGGAAACAAGGGCGGCTCCCTCGACCAAAGCAGCATCGACACGATAATTTCGGGAACGGCAGCAAGCCCAAAAAGAGCGGCCGCCTCTGGCAATCCCGCGGACGACTCGCAAGCCCGCCCCGCCTACCCCAAGGGCATTCAAAAGCAAACGCTGGAAAACATAAAAGCATGGTTTGACCAAAACCCCAACTGGCAGCGGGGCGACATCGTGGCGCAAAAGCTCGGACTTTCCGTCGTAACCGTGCGCCACTACCTAAACTACTTGGTCCAAATCCGTGCCTTAACTGAAACAATCGACTACGAAACCGGCGGCCGCCCCAGCATGCTCTACAAAAAGGCGTGACGCGCCCAAAAATCCCCCTTGTTGCAAACCTTCCCTTTTATATGGTAGAATAAGCGCGAGAGGAAGACATTGGAATTCTTGCGAAATCATCAACTGAACTTCATGCTTTTTTTAAGCGGAGTTTGTTCGGTTCTGACGATTCTTGTAATATTCACAAAATCTCTGCCCAAAAGAAGGCGCGCGTCAGTTGGCTTGGTTGAATTTTGCGCGGCCATGATTCTTATATGGGACAGATACGCATACTTTTATCGCGGCGACCTTTCGCCGACCGGCTTTTACATGACGCGAATCAGCAACTTTTGCGTTTTCTTCTTCAGCATTTTGATACTGTTTTCGTTCAACTTTTACCTAAAGGACCTTCTTACAAAAGAAGGAAAGCTTCCGTCGCCGCCCGACATTCTAAAAGTGGTGGACTTTCTTTGCATAGCCGGATTTTTTTGGCTTGTCCTCTCGCAGTTTTGCGGTCTTTACTACACCTTTGACGAAATGAACCGCTACCGCCGCGCGCCGGGATTTTTCATCGCGTACATTTTTACAACCGGAAGCATTGCCTTGCAAATGCTTGTTCTGGCAATAAACTACAAGCGCGTTCCAAAATTCATCCGCGGCCCCTTGATTCTTTTTACGCTCCTTCCAACTGCGGCCACAATCGTACAGATTTTTTTCTACGGCCTTTCGCTCACCAACATGACGATCACAGGCGTGTCGATTTTGCTCTACGTGGTCATCATCATTGACATGACGAACACAGTCAAGAACGCAGAGCTTAGGGAATTGGAACTGCTCAAAGATGAACAGGAAACGGCGCGCCTGATGTTCGAGCAAACCGCCGAAGCGCTGGCCAACTCAATTGACGCAAAGGACAAATACACTCGCGGCCACTCAACGCGCGTTGCCGAGTATTCCAAGAAAATCGCGCAAATGGCCGGAAAAAGCCAAAACGAATGCGACGAAATTTATTTTGCCGGTCTTCTTCACGACGTAGGAAAAATTGGAGTTCCCAACAGCATAATAAACAAAGACGGAAAGTTGACCGACGAAGAATTCGCGCAAATAAAAAAGCATCCATCGATGGGAAACCAAATTCTTTCCAGCATAACAAAGTCGCCCTACCTTAGCATTGGAGCGCATTTCCACCACGAGCGCTACGACGGAAAGGGCTACCCCAAAGGCTTGAAGGGCGACGACATTCCGGACATCGCGCGCATCATCGCGGTGGCCGACTCCTACGACGCGATGACATCAAAGCGCAGCTACCGCGACCCCATTCCCCAGCAGACAGTCCGCGAGGAAATAGTGAAAGGAACTGGAACTCAGTTCGACCCAATGTACGCAAAGATAATGCTGCACTTGATCGACTTGGACACCGAGTACCATCTAAAGGAATACGAGGAAGTCAAGGAGCTCGCCGGAAAGAACAAGCTTTCTTGCCAAGAATTTTTGTCGGCCTTTTCGGAAGGAATCTTGCTTTGCGCGGACGTCAAAAAAATCACTTTGCGCTGCAAGGCCAGCCCGGAGTTCGCTTCGGAAAAAACGGTTCCTTCGTTCATCGTCTTTGACTCGCTTGACGAGCGCATTCACCAGACGGAATGCAAGCAAAAAGATTTGCTTTACTTTGAATACGCGCGCGTCCGCTTTGACGGCCAAACGCAAACTGTTGGCGCGAGAAAAATTCAATGCGACGTGGAAAAGTCTCCTCTCGCCCAAAGCGCGGACTGGCCGGAAATATACAAAGACGGCGTTACCTACGAAGTGGAGCTCGCCCGCTTTGACGACCACGCGATGATAAAAATTTCAAGCAAGTGGCAAACGGCAAAAATAATTCTCGCGCTTCCCGACAGTTCAAGATACTGCTACGCAAGCTTGACCGGCGAACGCTGCGAGATAGACGACGTTGAAATAAAAAAGACCGGCCTTGTCGCCGACGAAAATTACATTCCAAGAATCGCGCCAAAAGTCAGTTACATCGACGCGCCGCAGGGCGACATTCCCAACGTTCAAGTTGACGGATACCGTTCCGCCTGCTCGGAGGGAATTCCTGTCACCGACGGCATGAAAGTTTCGTTCCACACAAAAAGCCTTCCGACGGCGCGCTTGATATGGCACTGCCCTTTCATAACCTTGTTCCATTCCCCGGACAAAAAAAGCGACAGCCCCAACAGCCGCGAGTTCGCGCTGATAAGGCTTGACGGCGAAAACTGGGAGTCGGGCGCCACATCCGAAACAAAGCTCTTGGTCAGCAAGAACGACAGCTTTGAAGGCTGGGAGGCTTGGAAGGAACTAAACAAAAGAGGAATGGACTGCTCGGTCACATTCAAGCGCTCGGGAAAACAAATCACAGTCTTTACCGAAAATTCCGGCATAGCGATAAAGTGCGTCACGACAATCAAGGGCGACTACCCCACCGTCTACATGGCGCTGACCGGCGACCAGTGCGCCATCACCGGAATCAAAATTGAGCGCGCCTAGGCGCGGAGGCAGAAAGCAAAATGAAATTTTCCTTCAATCAATTCATCGTTCCAAACTTCGCAAAGCGGCTGGCCTTCATGCTGCCCGCCGTGATTTTGATGGGAGTCTTTGTTTCTGTCTTGGTCGAAATCGGCTGGGGCACCGACCCGGCCAGCTTCATGAACTTGAACATCGCCGCCGCGCTGGGTTGGGGCTTGGGAAACACGCAAGTCCTTGTCTACGGAATCATGCTCGTTTTCACGTTCGCGTTTGGCGCGCAAATGATAGGCTTTGGCACATTGGCCAACATGTTCTTGATTGGCTACGTCGTCGATTTTTGCCGCTGGCTTTGGCGGAACATAGGCTTCGCGCAATTCATTCAAGATGGAACGTTCGCGACGCGCCTCGCGATTTTTTCCGTATGCCTTTTGCTCTTTGTGGCCGTAGCCGCGATTTACATGAACGCGCGCATGGGCGTGGCTCCCTACGACGCGATGCCGGCAATCATAAGCGGCTGGATTCCCAAAGTTCCGTTTTTTGTCATAAGAATAATTTTTGACTTGTCCGCCGTTTTGGCCGGCGTCATCGCGGGAACTCTTTGCGGTGCCATCCACGGCTCCGTCGTCGGCTCCATCGCCATGTCGCTTTTGCTCGGGCCGGCGATTTCCATTGTCGGTAAGCCGATGGAACGGGTGTTGTAGGAAGGGAACTTCCGTTATTTCAACGACTGGAAAATTCCGTATCCGACAAAAACAAAAATCAATATTTCAATTCCGTTGACGATTATATACGCGGCTGGATTCTGAAAATTGAAAAATGAAAAAATAATGTTCGTCACAAGCGACACAATCAGAATAACGACAGAAATCGCCCTAAGGTTTCCGACTGCGCCATTTGCGTTTTTAGAACGAACGGCTGTCAGCCCAGCAAGGCAAGCAAAAATCATCACTCCGCTAACAATGCTTACAAGCAGGCCAAATTTATCATTTGCGTTTGCAGCCCAAAAACCATAGCCACCCAAGCCGCCAAAGGCAAGGCTCAATAAAAACATAACAGAATTAATTGCCATTTCTATCTCCTAATATATTTGGTTTCTACTAATTTGACGGAACAGGCGGCGGAACAGGAGGAACTGAATTAAACACGGAGGCAAGTTCCTGCACAGTTCCAGCCGCAACCCAATTTGACATTCCCGCTTTCCAAACAAGACTGTCTTTTGTGAACTGCCCGCTTGCCGCCATTTGCGCGAGCGCGGCAACTGTATATGGCCCTGCACTTTGGCCATTTACCGCGACATTATAACCATTTGTCTGGGGCGGCGTTGGAGGAATTTGCTGGTTAAGTCCGCCTAAAGCGCCGTTCATCATTCCCGCCATATTTTGTCCAATAGCTCCGCCCATCGCCATTCCAGCCATCATTCCGGCAGGATTAAAGCCGCCGCCGTTTCCTATGTTTACGTTAGCTCCGCCAGCAGCCCCCATTTTTCCAAGAGCCTCCGCTCCGGCAACTCCGACCTTTGTCTGAGAGTCAATTTGATGTGCCGAAAGATTGGCGCTTTCAGTCTGCAATCTTTGCGCGCGTTGCATTTCTTCACGCTGAATTCTTTGAGTTTCGGAAAGATTTTCCATTTGAACTCTCTGCATATCTTGCATTTGCTTGATATTGACAGCTGCTTGCGCTTGTGTCGTATGCGTGGTGATGTCTTGTGTGACGCTTTTAAGTTGCTTATAACCGTCAGAAGTTTTATCAATGTCAATCGTTTCAATATCCACTGCAGAAACATTAACGCAAAAATCTTGCAAAAGCCGCGGCTTGATGTAATTATCAACAAAACCGTTTATCTCAAGAATTTTGCGTTCAATTTGCATTACAGGAATATTTGAATCCGCCGGCGCGTTAGAAACCACGCCCTTTACATATTTTGCCACGGCAGATTTTATTTGCGCTTGAAAATCTTCCAAATCAAAACTTATAAGTCTATGCAACTTTATGAATTCTTTGTAATCCGCAATCTTAAAAGAAATTTGTCCTCTTACAGCCATAGGAACGGCATAGTCCAAAAAACGCGGGTCAAACACATCAAAGTAAGGAACCGCGAATTTTGTTTGAATTATGCCAGCAAGGTTTATGAAATAAATTTCCGCCTGAAAGGGACTGTCGCCGCCAAACGCAAGCCCAACAATCTTTGAAAGAACAGGAAAGTTTGCGGTCTTGATAGTATCGTCATAAGGCCCTTCAATGTAGTCTTGCATTGTTCCGTCTTTTTGTTTGTAGACGAATACCGCAACTTCTCCGTCTTTGACTCTAAGACTTGAACCATAACGAATCGCGTTTTCTTTTACCGTTGATTCCCCTGAACCTTGAGCTGCAACAGGCTTCCATTTCCAAATCAAATAAATCGGTTCATCACAGCGGATTACATCCATCAATCCGCCTTCCGTTTTTTTTCCGAACAATCCCATTTAGTCACTCCTACTTCTTTATAAACATGCTACACACCAAATAAAATCAAAAGTTCTATTAATATAATTGGACTCATAACACAATAACCCAGAATTTTTCGTAATTTCTTTCGTTTTATAATTCGTATGCTAGAATTTATTCTTTCTCTTATATTTGGATTTTTTTCTAACAATATGGTTTTGTTCTGTATTTCAGTCAAACGGATTAAATACGCATCGTTCATTGCCGTTTTATAATCAAAAAAGCCCCCTGTTTCCATTTTGTTTTTCGCTAAATACACAAAGAATGCTATGCCGCCAGTAAAGCAGGCAAATGCAAGAAAAAGAATCGTCTTAAAAACTTCTCCTATAAAACTCGAATACATTATTTGGGCTTCAATAAAATCCGTCAAAGACATAATATTGCTAGGTGTCAATTC
Organism: uncultured Spirochaetaceae bacterium; assembly: GCA_902792795.1. Taxonomy (GTDB): domain Bacteria; phylum Spirochaetota; class Spirochaetia; order Treponematales; family Treponemataceae; genus Treponema_D. The sequence continues at coordinate 20,409 of CADBBB010000025.1, forward strand.
AATAGGATAATTTTTTATCAAATCAATTTTATCTTTCCCTTTTTTGGCTTTTGCAATTTTTATTTTAAATACATTAATCGCTGTGTCGCCTAT